>JAJQEE010000075.1 GCA_021201865.1 Tannerellaceae bacterium
ACATATCCATCATAGACAACCTGTGTGCGGGAACCGGAGCCT
This sequence comes from Tannerellaceae bacterium, assembly GCA_021201865.1. Lineage (GTDB taxonomy): Bacteria > Bacteroidota > Bacteroidia > Bacteroidales > Tannerellaceae > UBA4116. The sequence goes on from JAJQEE010000075.1 coordinate 43, forward strand.
CTTTTGGTAGTGATAAGAATAACTCCACCAGCAGCACGGGAACCATAGATCGCTGCGGAAGAGGCATCCTTCAGTACAGAAATAGATTCAATATCCGAAGGAGGAACAGTAGACATGTCACCACCCGGTATTCCGTCAATAACGATCAGCGGTCCCTGGTCATTTTGCAGAGTAGAGGTACCACGCAAACGAATGGTTGAACTTTGGGTAATGTCTCCGGAACCGGAAGTGATATTTAATCCGGCCACTTTTCCCTGGAGCAGGTCAGCCGCATCCCGCGTCACCCCTTTATTAAAGTTTTCTTCCGATACATTCGCCACAGATCCGGTAATTTCCCTACGGGTTTGAGTACCGTAACCAATGGCAACGATCTCTCCTAAGTTCACTACGGAAGAGGCTAAATGAATATCTAATGTGGGACGTCCGTTCACCGCTTCTTCATAGGTGTTGTAACCAATATAAGAAACCTGAAGGATTGCTTTATCGGGATCATTAAGGGTTAGGTTATAATTACCATCCAGGTCGGTGATGGTTCCGTTAGTTGTTCCTTTTTCGATGACATTCGCTCCGATCACCGGATCCCCCAGGTCATCAAAAACGGTACCTTTTAAGTTTTGTGCATCCATGGTTCCAATCAGGAAAGTCAGGAGTGCGAGGAGCAGTCCGGTCTTTCGAAACGTATGGAACATGGTTTTTTCTCTACTTGTTTCATAATAATGAATTAAAGTTTAACAATCGTTCTACATTTGTGATTCGTGGGAGCAAAGGTATCGTTTGTTAACAGGGCGTTCCGGATTCTTTCCGGAGGAGTAACCCGGTAGTAATAAATTAGTAAATAGAGAAAATGCTAATCTGTTATGTTTGAGTTTTATAGTGGCGGGATAAAGAGTGGGATGGTAAAATAAATTAGAGTTGTTTTGTAAATATCCTTATTGGATAATGTAACATTTATGCTACTTAGTGTATCATTTTTTTTATTGACATATTGCCTGAATAGGCTTATATTTGTGAAAACTACGTCCATGAAAACCATTTTGTTGACTTGTCTGATCGTTTTCTCTTATTCATTCACTGCAACAGCAGAGGATAGAATAGCCTCCTTAATCAAGGAGTTGGACTACACGATTAAGCATGATGAGATTTATATAGAACAGAAAGAAAACAGGATTGACCGTTTAAAGGAACAACTCAGCCGTGAACTTTCTCCTGCAAAGCAATTTGAGATAGTCTATGATATCGTTAACGAATATAAAAGTTACAATTGTGATTCGGCATTAACCTATATCGACCGGAATATGGAATTGGCAGAGGTTGCGAAAGAGCCGGTATGGCAAATTAAGACCCGTCTTCAATATTCATATGTTCTTTCATCTGCCGGACTATTTAAAGAATCAGAAGAAAATCTCCGGACCCTTCCCCGGGAATATTTTACGAATGAACTTTGGATTGACTATTACCAGCGGATGGAACAATTAAGTTCGCTGTTAAATGAATATGTAGATGATAACCGTTTTACTGTCGACCTGAGAAAACGTCTGCTGACTTACCGGGATTCTGTGTGTATGTATTTACCGGAAGATTCACCTCTCTATTTGTTTTATGCAGGACAGATCGAACAGGGAAAAGGAAATATAGATGAAGCCTATGAGTATATTTCTTCTTATTTACAAATGATACAACCAGATACACATGAATATGCGAAGATAAACTATCACATAGGGAATCTTCATTTTATGAAAGGAGAAATAGAGGAAGGAGTTGCTTGTACTATAATCGCTGCGTTAGCGGATATAAAAGATGCCGTGAAGGAGAACCGGGCTTTGATGGATGTAGCTGACTGGTTGTATGAACAAGGGGATACTGAACGGGCTTATACCTATATCCAGTATGCTTTGCTGGATGCTAACTTTTATAATGCCCGTACCCGTAATTTCCAGTTATCCCGTATTGTACCTATCATTAGTGAAGGGTATCGTCATAGAACAGGCACACAGAGAAGCCAGTTAATTATTACGGTCACCGTGATCTCTTTATTACTGATCGTTCTTTTGATTACGTTGTTTATGGTTCAAAAGCAAATGATCGTATTAAAGAAAATACGGGAAAGCCTGAAAGAAAGTAATGAATATCTGGAAGAAAAGAATGAAGAATTGAACCGGGTGAATCATGAACTTTCAGAGGCAAATTTAGTGAAGGAAGAGTACATCGGCCATTTCATGAATCTATATTCTAATTATATTACCAAGCTGGAAGATTTCAGAAAACAGATCTATCATAAGATTGTGGCCAGACAATTTGATGATCTGGTGAAAATGACAAGTAGTAACCGGAATAAAGATAAAGAGACGAAAGAGCTATATGCCAACTTTGACCGGGCTTTCCTTAATATTTATCCGGGATTTGTCTCCGCCCTGAATGCTTTATTGAAAGAGGAGGAGCGGTTTGAGTTGCGCAAAGGAGAACTTTTGAATACGGAACTACGAGTGTTTGCGCTTATCCGTCTGGGAATTACTGATTCCGGTAAGATCGCAGATTTCCTCCGGTGTTCATTACAAACCGTCTATAATTACCGCAGTAAGATTAAACGCAAAAGCCTCAATGAGGAGGAAGAGATTGAAGAACAGATCAAAAAGATCGGAATGGTGAAACAGCTTTCCTTTGATTTTTAATAGCTGATCTTTCGTTGAATAGAGGGGACGGATTTCAAGTAGTCAAAGGAGTTATTGCTTCGCTGGTAGTTAAAGGAGCAAGTAGATAAGAGAAAGAATATAAATCCATCCATTCACTCCTTACTCCTAAGAAACGTAATTTCCGGTAGCTCCTTTAACTACTCGAGTGCTCCCAAAGTCTCTTTGTAACTATCTGTCCCGGGTGCTACCCAGTCCTGTTCGGAAGATTTAATTGCCCCCGAATGGGACATATTCAAATCAGAACCAGGCATCGTCCAGTCATAGTCGGAAGATTTTTGCGAAGGGCGATTGGCAAAGGATAATTGGCGAAGGGTGACCTTTGTCTCTTAAGTCCCGCAGGGACGGCACATAGTAGCCTGGGACGCA
>JAJQEE010000148.1 GCA_021201865.1 Tannerellaceae bacterium
ATAATCGTTTATGTATTGTAATTAAATTAATAAATATTATTTTTTAATTGATAGAGAGATTTTTTATATCTTTAGTAACTTTTTATTTTAAACCGGAATTGTTTTATGAACTACTTACCTCAAATCTCTGATTCTAATTATACTAAAGAATTTAGTATGAGGTCAGGATTAGCTGGGTTATTGGTATTTTATTTTTATAGTGCAAAATATACTCAACAGGATTTATATGAGAAGAAAGGATATGATACTTTAGATATCATATTAGAAAGAGTGGCAAAGGGGAATTTTACTACTCCTTATATTTTATTAGAAATAGGAGTAGTTCTCAATTTCCTTGTGCGGGAAGGTTTTTTGGAAGAAGAGGATCAATCTATATGGAGTGATTTGGATATTAATATATATAAAGAATTATCCCATACATTATATTTTAATTTCGGATTTGAGAACGGTTTATTGAAATTTTACCGTTATTATTTGCAACGATCTTCTGCTTATTCAGAAATAGGTCTGAAAACAATTTTGAATCATTTGTTTGGCTGTTTTCGTATTTCAGGGTATAATTCTCATCCAGTTGATGCATTTTATCTTTTACCTTCAGATATAATTGAGGATATAAAAATTTTTATTCTGGAATTAGAGAGTAGAAACCTCTTTTATAAAGAAACTACTTTGCTGAAAGAGCTTTTAAACGAATTTGAAAATAAACAACAGCCTTTACAAACAAATTATCCAGAGTATGAAATTCTTCAAAAATTAAGGAAAACAAAATATTCTCTACATAGTACTATAGAAGTAAAGAAATGGATAAAAATTCTTATTGGCCTTTCTGAGGAGGAAATAATTCGTGGGTTAGCTACTATGAAAATGAATCAACCTCATTTACCTGATATTTGGGAATTGCTCTAAAATAGAATAAATGCTTATGATACCTGAAATATCTGTTATTATTCCAGTCTATAATGCTGAATCTTATATAGAGGAATGTTTAAATTCTGTTATGACTCAAACATTTCGGAATATTGAAGTGGTGCTTATTGATGACGGATCTGAAGATCTTTCGAATGAGATCATGCAGTCTTTTTGTATAAAAGATAAACGTTTTAAATTATTCAGTCAACCGAATGCCGGAGTATCAGCTGCAAGAAATGAAGGAATAAAAAGATCGGCTGGTAGGTATATATTTTTTCTGGATAGTGATGATACACTTATTTCAACCACATTTGAAGAACTATCTATTCGTACTCATAAAACAGATGCTGATATTATAATGGGAAATATTCTCTTTTGTACACCGGATGGTAAACATACAATGCCTTATGAGAGAGAAGAGCCATTTAAGGATGTATTAGAAATTAAGGGAGATATCTGTTATCTGGAACTTATGAGAATGAATTCATTTCCTCCTTTAGTTGGTATGTATCTGATTAAAAGATCTTTTCTGTTTAATAATCAATTCTTTTTTTAGGAAGGGAGTAATACATGAAGATGAGTTATGGTGCATGAACGTTTTGATATTAGCTGATAAAGTTTCTCTTTTGGATTTAACCTATTATTTATATAAACAGAATAGAGAGGGATCTCTGATGAATACTAATAATAAAGAATTTCGTATCCATTCACTGGTAGAAATTTCGCAAGAGATTTATTCTTTGGCAAATTCTTTATATAAGCAGAACGTAATTAATAAGAATGCAGTAGGTTATGTTTATGCCAGAATATTTCTTCTGTATCATGAAATAGCCAGATTAATAATTGATTTACCGGGAAAAAATGTTTAATCTATCCATTTTTGACCATATACTAAAGTGTTCTTATAGTAAATTAAATTATAAACAACAAAAATATGTTTTAAATATCTATTGTTTAGCTACTTATCTTATGAAATGTTTTAATTGACTGTAAAAGTATAACTTTTTAACAATAGTGCTATTTTTGTATAGTTTAATAAATAGGCTTTGAAAGAAATTATGTATGGATTATTATTTTTGTTAATTACTTTTTTTCCTCAAACTGAGATGCCCTTTACTCTTCAAACCGGGGATCTGATCTTTCAGGAGTCGTGTCCGGGGATATCGGATGATACGATCAAAGAGGTGACGGAGAGTGCCGGGGAATACCATTTTACCCATGTAGGGATGGTCTGGATCGATGAAAATGGATCTCCGTTTGTGATAGAGGCTACAATCCCGGAAGTGAAGATCACTCCTTTGGATGAGTATCTGTATCCGGAGAGTAAAAAGGAGTGTTATCCGGTTTCTGTAGTGGGCCGCCTGAAAGAAAAATGGCAACCATTGATTCCGGTGGCGATCCGGGAAGCATTTACACATATCGGGAAAGCGTATGATCACGGATATATATTGAATAATGACTCTTTCTATTGTTCAGAACTGATCTATGAGATCTTTTTAAAGGCCAATGACGGTGACCCTGTTTTTCCATTGAATGTGATGACCTTCAAATCCCCGTTATCGGAGAGTTCACCGAAGGTTGGGTCCGCTATTTCGAAAAATTAAAAATGCCTGTTCCCGAAGGAGCACCCGGAATCAATCCCGGTGCGATGTCCCGGTCGGATGTGATCGATCTGGGATTATATATTTTTCCCGGGAAATAATCAGTAGAAAAATTCACTCCTCTCTTGAGAGGTTGTGTAAAAACCCGCAAAAATAAAATCAGAAGATCCCATTTGTAAGTAATGGATATTTTTACCGGCCATTCAAGGCCATTGGCCATAAATGGTCCCTGATGGAAATCTAAAATTATTCAGGATAAATGATCCCCAAGGGGTATCCAGCAGTAGCCCAGGGATGATCCCAGTCATGTTTGGAAGATTTTTTATATCTGCAAAAGGCAGAAAATCAACATGATGGACGTGAGGATTTGGTTAAGGCCGATCTGCGATTGTAATCCGAACTGCTCCGGATATAAGGATCTCCAGATCAGTGGTGGTCGGAAGATTTTTCATACAAATAGAAATTTGATTATCAGCTATGGAAAGAAAACAAAATAAAAAGCCGCAGTTCCCCGCGCAGGCGGGGATCGCATGAGAACCGGCAGTTTCAACTATTTAGTAGTAGGAAAACCATCCCTACC
>JAJQEE010000202.1 GCA_021201865.1 Tannerellaceae bacterium
TACTTTGATGTATAAACATAATCTTTGCATTTTATGCGACAAATATATGCTTTTTTCTTCGCGTATTGTAAATTATCTATGCTTTTTATGCGAAGAATAATAGGTGTGTTCATTGCAACAATTCAGCGATTTGACTTATTGACTTAATTAAATTCTGAATATGAATAAGGGTAGTGCGGGGGTTCAACAACGTTACACGTAAATATACATTCCCGTTTAGGGTTGTTTGTACGATGTAGAATTCTCCGGTCAATATTAATTTTTGTCTTAATTGGGCATTGAACTCATTCGGATTTTCGCAGTTGATGTAACGGAAGCATAGGATATTTGAATCGGGTTGGTGTGCTGTTTCAAACTGAGGATTTTCTTCTATGAGCCGGGCAAATTCTTTTGTTAAATCATACTGGTAGTCTACAAAGTCTCCGAATATTTTATCTCCGAACTGTTTAAACAGGGTGTATACTTTAAGGATAGTCATGCTTTTGGTACATTCAAAGGTGCTTTTACCACCATGCTGCCACTCAAAATCCTGCTTTTCCCACAGGTATTCGGCTTCCTGCCGGAAAGTGTCGAAGGCATACGAGCGGTTTTTGAATAATACGGCTGTTGAGATTCCGGGGGTTAGCATCATCTTGTGGAAGTCCATGACGATGGAGTCTGCATATTCTATTCCTTTTACCAAATGTTGGTATTTCTCCGAAAAGATGGCGGATGCCCCGTGTGCTCCGTCTACGTGGAACCATATATTTTCTGCCTGGCAAAATGCTCCTATCTCTTCCAGATTGTCATACGTTCCGGTGGAAGTGGATGGTGCGCAGGCTATTATACAGAATACTTTTTTCCCTTGGTTGAGTGCTTTTTGGTAAGCATCTTTCAGTAGGTCTATCCTTATTCGCCAGGTGTTATCTACCGGGATTTTTATTAGTCTGTCTTCGCTGATGCCCATGGTTACGGCAGCACGCTGCACGCAGTAGTGGGATTGCTCCGAAGTGATGATACATAGTTTATCTTTGTCGGCGGCTTCTGTTGACTGGTGGTACATATAATGTGCTTTCGCGGTCAGGATAGCTGTCAGTGTTCCTAATGTGCCACCGGAGGTAACAAATCCACCCGACTGTTCACCCAATCCGAACTTCTGGCATAGATGTTCGCAAACAACCCGTTCCATGGTGTTGCCAATCATTCCTACTTCGTAAACGCCCATGCCGTTGCTTAAAAAGTCGATTACCAACGAAGATAAAACGGCTGGGAGCGCCGGAACAGCCGTTTGATGCCCCATATAATGCGGATGGTGATAGAGGATGGATTTTTCGACTACATCTTTAAATAAATGGATGGGGGAACCGGGCTGACCAAAATCTTCTTTCCAGTATTCGTATTGTTCTTCCGGGGTTTTGTAGGGTAATACAACCCGGTTATCAGCCTGTTCAAAGGTATTACTTAAAAAACGGATGAGGGATAAACCTGTTTCTTCAAAATCTGCGCTATTAAAAGCCTTTGCCAATATATCTGTCATATATGAATTTAAAATTTATTGCTGTATCGCTGGCTATCTGTAAAGGCGCGGATTTCTAAATCCGCGCCTTTACAGATAGCCAGCAAATGTAATACGGTTATGCTACCGAATAGATTTTAATCTCCGGTGTTTTGTCGAATAGTGGGGCGAGTTCTTTCACTACATCGTTATTGAAAAGTTCGGTTTTAAGGTATGCGTTTGCATCTTCTACGCTTTCAAAACCGTGAAGTACCTGTACATCTTCGTCGCGAATCAGGAGTTCTTTCGAGGTAGCTCCTTTTACTTCATCGAGGAAAGGTTGTTTATACTTGTTATAAACTCCTGCTGCGGCAGGGCGGTTTGTGTTACTCACAAACATGGTGATTTCTAAATACGCTTTTGCCATTTTACTTTAATTTTAATCGTTAAACATTGAGTTCAATTGTCACGAATGCAAAGGTGCAGCCTATTTGGAAATATATCACTGTACAAAAAAGAAATAGAATGGTAAATTCAGGAAATGGCTTTCCGGAAATCGCCGGGAAGGGTATTCATTTGTCTTTTGAAGAACTTCACAAAATAAGAGGGGTCTTCAAATCCTAATTCGAATCCTATTTCATTAATATTTTTATCCGAGTAGGCGAGTAATCTTTTTGCTTCGAGCGAAATGCGTTCGTTGATTATCTGAAGGGGTGTCTGACGGGCTATCTCGTTAGTGCAGTTGGTGAGTGTCTTTCCTGATACATTCAGCAGTCCGGCATATTGTGCAACGGTATGTATCTGACGGTAGTTTTGCTCCAAAAGTTGCCGGAATTTCACAAATAATATATGGGATGGGGTGTGCATGGTAAGGGCGTTGCAATCTTTTCTGATTCCAAAGCGTTGTATGACGATGAGGAACAGGTGTAGTAATACTTTTAGGTATTCGGCGTGCGCAAACTGACCTGGTGTCCACATCTCGTTTTGCATCTGGGTGACAATGTTGAGTAGTTCTTTACTGTCTTCTTTCTTTATCGTGAAAAGGGGTTCTTTTTCAAATGAATGGAATATATTGTGGCGCAGAAAGATGTTGATGTAATCCTGATTGCCGGCAAGGAACGATTCGTTGAAGTGGATTAAACTTCCCTCATACTGATTTTCATCGAAATGGTGAATTTGTCCGCTGGATATGAAAAACAGGGTGTTTTCTTGCACATCATATTCTTTGAAGTCAACATAATGTTTTCCTCTGCCGGACATAAACCAGATGATTTGATAAAAACTATGGCTGTGAGGATACTGCGTACTGCAATCCCTGCCGGGTAGATACTCTTTGAGCGGATAGATTTCAAATTGTAGTTTATCCGGCTCGCCTTTGTGCAAATGGTACTTTTTTATTTTCGAGGCAGGCATTCTTATTTTATTTTTAATCTGTAAAGATACTATTGCTTTTTATTTTTCTACATTATATAGCCTGAATTTATCTGAACAGATGCTATCACGCCTGCTTGTAAAATATAGTGCCTTTGTTGAAATAAAAAAACTTACTGACATACTGTTGTCAAACAAGGGGATTATCTTTGCCAT
>JAJQEE010000093.1 GCA_021201865.1 Tannerellaceae bacterium
AACAGCAAAGCCAAATAATTAAAGAAATAATTCCATAATTTTGGCACTTAAATATGATAAACATGAAAAAGAAGATATTTTGTACCCTTTTCACCGTGATATTTGTGACAATTTTACCTGTAAGTTCACAGGTCAGATATCAGACGGATATTCTGAATAACCAAATCAAAACCTTACAGGTAAAAGTAGCAGATCAACCGTTTTCGCCCCCTTATATTAAATTGGACGGAGACCAGCAGATCGAGATCAATTTTGATGCCCTCGAACACTCCTACAAAAGATTTGCCTACTCGGTCATTCACTGCGACGCAGACTGGCAAGCCTCCTCTCTCTCTCCGATCGAATATATGAATGGTTTTCAGGGAATGGTAATCGATGATTTTGCCAACTCAATCAACACAACCGTCCAATATACCAACTTCCGTCTTTTCCTTCCGAATGAAGATGTACAACTAAAAGTATCAGGAAACTATGCAGTCAATATATATGAAGAGGGCCAACCGGATCAGCTTCTTCTAACAGCCTGCTTCTCTGTGGTAGAGCCTGTTGTGGATATATCCTCTACCGTGAGTAGCAGTACCACCATAGACTTCAACAAAGGACATCAGCAGGTAAGCTTCTCTCTCCATCCCAAAAACTTCCCGATCCCTTTCCCGCAATCAGACCTGAAAATACAGGTGCTCCAGAACAACAGAAGGGATAACATGGTGACAAACATACAACCGACGACCGTTGCGGGCAACCGGATTGTCTATGAATACAACCGGGACCTGATTTTTGAAGCAGGCAATGAATACAGACGGATTGAATTCCTGAGTACAGGATACAACGGAATGGGTGTGAATAGCATACGCTTCCATAACCCTTACTACCATGTGGAATTAACCACGGATGAACCCCGTGCCAATCGCTCTTACCAATATGATCAGGATCAGAACGGACGCCTGTTTGTCCGTTGTAGTAGTTGCAATGAGCCCGACATAGAAGCAGATTATTACATTGTCCATTTTGCCTTAGCCTGTGAACCTTTTTTAGACGGAAGTGTCTACTTAAACGGAGATCTGGTAAATAACATCTTAGATGACCGCAGTAAAATGGTGTACAATTTTGAGACAGGACAATATGAAAAACACCTGCTGTTAAAAGCCGGAAACTATAATTACCAATATCTTTTTGTCCCTAAAGGAAAAAAGGAAGGTAGTCCGGCCGGAGTGGAAGGAAACTATCATGAAGCAGAGAATGAATATACGATTGCCGTATATTACAGACCCATGGGAGCACATTACGACCGCCTGATCGGGGTAGCAAAGACAAATTAGTTTTGTATAATAAAGCTCCTTCTTAAAATCCCATTGCTTTTTTTATTACATCCATTTCTCCTTCTGAAGTCAGCATTTTCAATAATTCAAATGCAACATCCGGAGCTGTCTGTGGACAATAAGAAGTAATAATATTATCATCGACCACTACAGGTTCGTTTATTACATCCACTCCTAATTCCTTCAGTTTTTGTTGATAATATCCATCTTTTAAGTGATAAGTAGTTCCTTTCCGATTTTTGAGAACACCGCTTTTAGCTACAGGAAATGCACCAGAACAAATGGTGGCAATCATTTTACCTTTAGCGTTAAATTCCCTGATCAATTCTAAAAATCTTTCGTCATATACTTCTTCGTAAAAACCAAATTCCTCAAATCCACCGGGTATTGCTAAGGCAGCATATTCCTCAACGTTTATTTCGCTGATAGTTTTATCGACTATTACAGGTATATTAAATGAACTTACGACTTTTTCGGTAAATCCACAAGTATCCACCCACAAGTTATGTCCATAATCCAGTGTTGACCAGCCAAAAACATCTATAAAAGCACTAAATTCCATAGTCTCAAATCCCTTTGCCACAAATACTAATACTTTCTTATTTTGCATACTTTCTAAAATTTCTATTAGCACTCCTATTCTCGCCTTGTAGCTAAAGTACTTTTTGTTATGTCTGCAAACATACCCAATCTCAACGAATCAACCGTATGATCTCTTAAAACTTTTCAGAAAAATGATGTTCACTCTTTTGCTACCTATAAATAGGTAATTTTTTAATCCGGGATCAGTCACAAAACAAAATCCATATCTTTGTGTTTTAAAATAGAGAATGAAACGATTCTGATCTTTAATTATATATGGCACACGCACATCACCATCATAACCACGAAACAGGCGGCACAGGAAATATACGTCTTGCTTTTTTTATGAATCTGTTTTTTGCCATCATTGAGTTGGTAGGCGGATTATATACAAACAGTGTGGCTATCCTTTCTGATGCCCTACATGATTTCGGGGATTCCATTTCCTTAGGAGTTGCCTGGTATCTTCAGAAACTTTCCGGAAAAGGCCGGGATCAATATTATTCTTATGGATACAAACGGTTTTCCTTATTAGGTGCTTTCTTCATCTCCATCATTTTGTTAATCGGTTCTATTTTTGTCATCAAAGAATGTGTTGAACGTATCATGCACCCCGAGCCACCCAATGCACAGGGAATGTTTTTCCTGGCTATTCTGGGAGTTGTGGTCAACGGGATTGCCGTACTCCGTTTAAGGAAAGGTTCCAGTATCAATGAAAGAGCTGTCTCCTTGCATATGATGGAAGATGTGTTAGGTTGGATCGCTGTGCTGGTCGTGAGTATAGTCATGATGTTCGTAGACCTTCCGATCCTGGACCCACTCCTTTCCATCGGTATTAGCTTATGGATCCTGACCAATATTTATAAAAACCTCAAAGCAACGTTCCATGTTTTCCTTCAACAAACTCCACAGAACATCGATCTGGAAACACTCCAAAACCAAATAAAAGAATTACCCCATATTGTTTCTCTCCACGATCTCCATCTATGGACACTGGATGGTGAAGACAATATCATGACCATCCACGTAGTGCTGGACAACAATATAGACCTGTCCAAACAGGAAAAACTAAAGCATCAGATCCGGGATTTATGCAATGAAGCAGAAATACACCATGTCACAGTCGAATTCGAAACAACAGAAGAAAAGTGCGAATGTAATTGCTGAACAGATTCTCTCCCTGTAATTTTTTTTAGGTATTCACCTATTCACCTTTTTCATAACCATCTGATATTTAACAAATAAAGGTGAACACCTTGCTTTTTAGGGTATTCACCAGATATTCACTTTAGGGAAAAGATATTCACCCTATAGGATTACTATCTGAAAATCAATAGCTTTATGGTGAATACCCTTAGAGAAAATCTTACCCTCCTCCAGAGAAACTATGGCTACCCTCTACACCCTGGCGTCATTTTCCGCCTACTTATTACTGAATAAGTGCAGACCCCCTTGCGCTACCCTCTACATCCTACGGATAGTTTCCCTGGGGATGTTCAGAAAGATGTGTGCGGAAACGTATATCTTTCCTATGAGAAAGTGAATACTTTGTGTACAGTAAGTATACATTTGTCCTGCAAAATCAGTAAAAAAGGCCAGGGTGAATACCTGGTGAATACCCTAAAAGAGCAGGTATTCACCGTATAATATTTATTTCTAACGAATTAGCAAAAGGTGAATAGGTGAATACCTGAAAATAATTTATAGAGAGAAAGTTTTCTTTTTTTCAACTAAAGATTTTATAAAAGGTCAGAGGCTAACTCTGCCAAATGACTTCTTTCACCTTTAACCAGGTTGATATGAGCGAAGATCTCCTGTCCTTTCATTTTATCAATCATATAAGCCAACCCGTTACTTTGGGCATCCAGATAAGGGGAGTCAATCTGTTGGATATCTCCTGTGAAGATCATTTTCGTTCCTTCCCCGGCACGGGTAATGATTGTCTTGATCTCATGTGGTGTCAGATTTTGTGCCTCATCTACAATGCAATAGGTTTCAGACAGGCTTCGTCCCCGGATAAATGCCAGGGCTTCAATGGCTAACTGGTTACTTTTTTGTAATTCGTCAATTTTCCGGTTTTCGGTACTACCCGGTGTAAACTGGGATTTGATTACATTCAGGTTATCGAATAAAGGTTGCATATAAGGAGCGATCTTCTGCCTTTCATCTCCCGGAAGGAACCCGATATCTTTATTCGCCAGGGAGACGATCGGACGGGCCAGCAGGATCTGTTTGTACTGATCCACCTGTTTCAGGGCAGAGGCCAAAGCCAGTAAAGTTTTTCCGGTACCTGCTTTTCCGGTAATACCGATTAATTTAATATCCGGGTCATTCAGGACTTCAAAGGCAAAACTCTGTTCCGCATTCCGGGGGGTTATACCAAAGTTACTACTCTTCTCCACCTTCCGGATCTTATTTGTAAAAGGATTGTAACGGGCCAGCACCGAGTTCCGGATACTTTTCAGTATAAAACATTCATTGGGAGTCAGTTTAGCCTTAAATTCCAATTCGTCCGCATCCACCCCATCCTGTGAAGAATAGATCTTATCGATCAGTTCCGCATCCACATTTTCATAGGTCTCCTGAGCCCGCTGGAAAATATCCACGTCTACCACCTTATCTGTGATATAATCTTCCACCTGAATACCTAATCCACGGGCTTTCATCCGCATATTGATATCCTTGGTCACCAGTATGGTTTTCATTTTGGGCTTGCTGTTCGCCACATGAATGGCACAGGACAAAATATAATTATCCGCCGTTCGTTCCGGGAATGCTTTATCCACAGTTTCCGCTTTCGCGTTACTGGTTACAATATACAGAGTGCCTTTGCCTGGCCCCAAAGAGGCTCCTTTCAGGAACAGGTCATTGCCGGTCAGGAGATCCAGTTCCCTTACAAACTCACGTGCGTTGTAATTGATCTGTTCGTTTCCCCGCTTGAATTTATCCAGTTCCTCCAGTACAACAATCGGAATATAAATATCATTCTCCTGGAAATTGTCCAGACAGTTATAATCGTGAAGAATAACATTGGTATCCAATACGAAATTTTTCTTTGCCCCCATGACATCTTATATTTATGGTTCAACATCCACTTTAAATGTAAAACAATTATTCGATAAAAACTATTTTCCTTCCCACTATTTGTGAAACGAACCAGTTTTATCTATTTATTGAACAAAGAAACAGTATAAAAATATCCGGAACCCATTATCTGCTAAAACGGGATTGATCCACCTGATCGTAGTTTTTCTGTTTATATCCTCCGAATTTCCAGGCAAAGGAGACGCCAAAGTACCGGGTATTGTCTACCATCTTCATCCGGCTGTAGTGTCTGCTTTCATTCATCGTTAAGGTATGGGGATAGCTACTTCTGAATATGTTATTTGCCTGAAAAGTCAGGGTAGCTTTGTCATTGGCGAAGGTCCATTTGAAACCTGCTGAAACATCATACATACCGGATATTCTGTTTAACCCCTGAATCAAGGGAGAAATATAATAGCCGCTGACCGTTAATTTCAGGTTCGGTTTGGAATCGGAAATGTTGATGGTGTTAGTAAGCGAGGAGACATTGAAGAAGGTGTGCCGGTTAAAAGGCATATCATAGAAATCCTCTTTTTTCTCCTGTTGGCGGACTCCCTGCACGGATAGACGGCTATCCAGGATCTTACCGATCCGGAAAGGAAGAATGACGCCGATCCCAAAGGTAGATTGATAGTCAAAGTTTTCAAACCGGTAAGAACTTTTCAGTTCTTCCTTATCCGGATATACCAACTGGGCTATATAGTTGGGTGTATATTCCCAGAAAGCCATGAAAATGTATTTCTGTTTCAGGATATACATCAATTGTGTCTCATATTCCCGGCTGGGTTTCAGTTCCGGATTCCCGGTTATCACGGTATAGGAACTGATCGGGCTGGTCTGTGGATTAATGGCCCAGTAAGAAGGGTAATTCTTATCACTGGAAACATTCAGTTGTAAAACGTGTTTACTGCTAAACATATAACTCAGCGAAGCAGTAGGGAATAGTGCCCAGTCGTTCAAGAGAAGTGTTTCTTTTCCGTTGGAAACATAATCAGACCGGAAATATTCCAGTTTCAGCGAAATATCCGCAGAAAAAGGACCGAAGCTCCGGGAAACCTGTCCGAATACATTTCCTCCATATTCTTTTTGTTTATTAGATGAACTTTCCTCTTCGTCAAACTCATACCCATTTTCCCGGTTATAGAAATAATTCACCCGGGTTCGGGAGGTGGTAAATCCGCCATTTACTCCGTAACTCATCTCCCAGGTATCCGCGACAGAGAAAGAATGATTAGCAAAAAACAGCCACTTATTGATATGCTGTTTTGTATCATTCAACAGGTCTGTCACTAAAGAGCCGTCTTCCCGGTTCAGAAAGCTCATATCATCCGGACTCTTGTAAGAAGTAAAATCTCCTCCTATCGATAAATTCCTGTGCGTATCATACTGGATCTTTGCATTCTGTAGTGTACTCCCTACTTTTTTATGGGTTTCACTGTCTGTAAATAAATCACTCGCTTCACCTGGGAAATAATAGGTTCCTTCAGAGGTACGGGTTTTCCGCTGTTTAACCCCATCTAAGTAGTAAGCAGCTGACAGTTTATCCTCATTGGTAAAGGTATACTCTAATCCGGCACGCATATTTCCTTTCGTATCCCTGCCTTTGGAACGGTCTGTCATATCAATTTCCACGATTTCATCCCGGAAAGTATGCCGGGCATACGTATTCTCCCCTTCAAATGTTTTTTTCTTACTTCCATTGACAAGTAGATCGAGGCTTAACCGGGAATTGGCATAGAGCAGATTCGCCCGTACATTCCCCATGGGGTTGTGATATTGTCTGTACTCCGTACTGACTTCTCCCTGAAATGTTTCTCCCGTTTCCGTTGTCTGATCCAGTACAATATTGATCAGTGCTCCTTTTACATTGTACTTAGCCGGTGCATTATACATCACTTCTGTTTTCTGTATCCGGGAAGCAGGAATCGTTTTAAGCAAATCCATTACCTGCTCAAAAGACATACTTGTCAACTGTCCATTGATAATCACGTGTAGACTCCGGGCACCCATCAATTGAATGTCATCCCCTTTCGACAGGATTCCCGGCAATTCCTTCAAAGCGTCAAAGGCATTATTTACCGGTTTATTCCGGATGAGCCGGGGAGTATCATACACTAATGCTCCCCCTTCGACTTTTACCTGCGCCCGTTCTGCCGTAACGGTGACCTCTCCCAATACATAGTCTTTTTCCGTTAGCTGAATATCTCCCAGTTCTTTTTCGAGGATCTCCATTTCACGGTTTTCATAGAGCAAATGTTGAAGGAACAACCGGTAATTGCCTGCCGGTACAGAAAAGGCAAACACTCCGTCCGGGTCAGTCACCAAGGCATCCACAAACAGCGAATCCGACGTATGCAGGATCACAGCCACCGCATCTAATGGTTCCTGATGCCTATCCACCACTCTTCCCCGGATGGTTTCCGAGGCATATACTCCCCCACTAAAAAGACTCAGGACAGTGATAAAGCAAAAAAACGTTTCATATACATAGATAGAATTAAATTGTAATTTTCGTAAGGCAAATGAACAGGTTTTAGGAGAGAAACTATGTTATCACTTGCTTATGAAGTGTTATTTAGTCTTACCGGAGCAGATTTTATTGAAACAGAAAACCTACATTTGTGATGAATAATTCAACTGGTCGTATGAATACCAAACTTCAATTCAAACTTATAGGTCTTCTTATTATCTGCTCGATTACCGGGGTTACTATTTTGCAGGGGTACTGGCTAAAAGGTTTGTATGACAGCACCTGGCAACAGACGCAACGTTCAATCGAAGAAGTGCTCCGCAGAGCAGATTATAAAGAATTGTTTCTCCGGATGGAAGAAGAGAAGTTATCTGTCATAGATGTAGGAAATGATCGTTCTCACTTCATACAAAATGAAGATTCGACTTATTCGTATAACCGGACTTTCCAGTATTCTCTGCTGGATCAATTAAGTGGCAGAAGAGACACATCGAATGATCGAAACAACAAAGTAAAAATAGTAGTTACAGAAGAACATATCGACTCTAAAACTATTTCTGAAACAGTAGATGAATATTTTCAGGTGATGGATCAACTGGAAGAGTTTACCTTATTTGCGATGCACCAGGACCTGGATACCATTCTGCCGGTCAATTATGCGCGGTTTGACAGTTTGCTTTTTCATGAATTGAAAAATATAGACATTTCTATCCCGTATGTCTTAGAACTCAGATCGGATCAGGAGGATAGTTCCATTCTGTTAAACAGATATGAAACCAGACAGGACTTTACAAAGGATACCGTTGTCTTTGATTATCCCATACAGGCATCGGACCAGTTTTACAGGGTCACTTTTAAATCCACGAACCGGATTATTCTAAAGAAAATGTCCGGTATTCTTCTTTCCTCCTTTTTACTGCTTCTGTTGGTCATTATAGCCTTTGTCTATTTGTTACGTACCATCCTGAGACAAAAAACCATGGAGGAGTTAAAAACTGATTTTACGAATAATGTAACGCATGAATTAAAAACTCCCTTAGCAGTTGCTTACGCAGCCAACGATGCGTTATTAAACTATGATAACACCCTGACGGATAAGCAAAAGAAATATCTGCAGATCATTCAGGACCAGATCCACCGCCTGACAGGAATGGTGGAACAGATCCTGACTCTTTCCATGGAGAACCGGACCTCTTTCAAACTGAACCTGACAGAGGTGGAGGTCGCTTCCCTCCTGCCTGCTCTGATCGAACAACAAAAGCTGAAAACAAAGAAAGAGGTACGTATCCTATCCGGACTTCCTGAAGGATTTACGATCCGGGCAGACAGGAACCATCTTTTTAATATGATCCATAACCTGATAGAAAATGCGATTAAATATTCCGGGAAAGAGCCTGTTAAGATCCGGATCAGTGGAACAAGGAACGAAGATGAAATTCTTCTTTCCGTTCAGGACAATGGAATAGGTATAAGCGAAATTCACCAGGTACATATATTTGAAAAGTTTTACCGGGTTCCCCAGGGAAACCTGCATAATGTCAAAGGGTATGGATTAGGGTTGTATTATATTAAAGATATGATGGCTAAACACGGGGGATCTGTGCGTGTAAAGAGCCAGTTGGGAAAAGGATCCGTGTTTACCCTGCATTTTACTCAAAAGTAATCGTATGGAAAAGATCAAAGTATTATTAGTAGAAGATGAACAAACATTAGCCTCTATTATCAAAGATACATTAGATGGGAATGAGTTTGAAATATGCCTGGCCTTTAACGGACAGGAGGGAATTGAAAAATATCAGGAAGTCCGCCCGGACATTATCGTTTCCGACATTATGATGCCGGATATGGATGGTTTTACCATGGTTCGCCGGATTCGTCAGCTCAATCAGCAGATCCCGGTTCTTTTCCTTTCCGCCCGGTCAGCAGCAAATGATGTGGTGGAAGGGTTTGAATCCGGAGGAAATGATTACCTGAAAAAGCCGTTTGGGATGGCAGAACTGGTCATTCGTGTCAAAGCACTTCTCCACAGAATATCCATTCAGAAAAAAGAAACAGCCGTCTTCCAAATAGGAAATTATCTGTTTGATCCGGTTAAACAGACGTTGATTTTCCAGCATGAGAAAATCGTACTCAGTAACCGGGAGTCGGAAATCCTGAAGCGTCTTTGTGATCATAAGGAACAAGTCTTACCCATGAAAGAGGTGCTGCTGGAGTTATGGGGGGGGGACGACTCTTTCTTTAATGCCCGGAGCCTCCATGTTTTCATTACCAAAATACGGCGTAAACTATCCAAAGATCCCACCATAAAAATATTAAATGTGAGAGGGATCGGTTATAAAATGATCTTAGATTAAAGAACTGACCCTATTAAACCAAATGCCTGTTTATTCGTCTTAAATTTATCAAATATATTTATATATTTGTGCAAACCAATAGTTGTCCATTTTTCAATTAAAGAAGATATAGATGAAGAAACAGGGAGTAAACCGTAGAGATTTTCTCCGGTTATCTGCAACCGCAGGTGTCAGCACGTTACTTATTCCGGATGCCCAAGCATCCATTACCTCTCAGCCGTCTTTTCAACAGGAAGAAAACAAATTCCCCGTACGTACATTAGGAAGAACAGGTGTAGAACTCCCGATTTTAAGTATGGGAGTGATGCGTGCCGATAACCCGAACGTACTGAGAGCGGCTTTTAACTCCGGCATTTTCCATTTTGATACTGCACACGGATATCAGAATGGAAGAAACGAAGAAATGGTGGGTACTTTCTTTAAAGGTAAACCACGGGATACCTATTTCATTGCCACCAAAGTAAAATTCGATTATCCGTTGAAGGATGATTTCGAAGAGGATATTCACAGCAAAATAGATCTGAGCCTGAAACGGCTTCAGATGGATTATGTAGATATTTTCTACACCCATGCCCTGGAAGAAGTGGATGAAATCACCCATCCCCGGGTCATAGAAGCGATCAAAAAGATACAGGCATCAGGGAAAACCCGCTTTTTAGGATTCTCAACGCATGCGCATAAACCGGAATTAATCCATGCGGCGATTGATACCGGTGTCTATGATGTGATCCTGCTCAGTTATAACTTCAAATTGGATAATCTGAAAGAGACGGAAGAAGCGATCGAACAGGCTGCCAAAGCCGGCATTGGTTTAGTAGCGATGAAAACGATGACCGGAGGCACAGAAGATGCGGAAGGAAAGAAAAAGATTGATGCACAGGCCTGTCTGAAATGGGCATGGAACAATCCTCATATCACGACAGCGATTCCCGGTTTCTCCAACTACGATGAACTGGAAGAGTGTCTGGCTGCTACCTCCAACCCGGTCCTCACTCCCAGTGAACAGGAATACCTGGCTGCGCTTTGTCAGAAAGAACTTCTTTACTGCCAGCAATGTGGGAAATGTAAATCGCAATGTCCGGAGAAACTTCCTATTCCGGATCTGATGCGTGCCTATATGTATGCCTACGGCTATAAATATTCTCAATTATCCAAAGAAACGCTGCTGGAATTGAATCTACCGGAAAATATCTGTTCCAATTGCGAAACCTGTCAGGTCGAATGTGTTTCCGGATTTAAAGTAGCAGAGAAAATAGCGGCGATCACCCCGGTAGCCCATATTCCCAATGAATTTTTATCCTGATAATTTATATGGTATGAAATATTTGAACCTATTAGCGGTCATTACTCTTTTCTCCGTTCAATCTGTGATGTCCCAGACGCCGGAGCAGTTAAAAACCTATTTGCCTCCGGTAGCCGGATGGACGATCGTCGATGAAACAGAGGTATTCAACCCGGACAATCTGTTTGACCGGATCAACGGCGCTGCTCCCTTATATATTGAAAATAACTTTGTGGAAATGACTTCCCTGGAATATCAGAAAGGGGACGACTACATTACCATACAGGCTTACCGTCATGCTTCGCCGGAAGACGCCTTTGGTATGTACGCCTCTGAACGCACGTCTGGACTGACCTTCTACCCCACCATCGGAGGAGAAGGACAGGGAGATGGAAAGAACCTGTTCTTTTTTGCCGGAGATCTGTATGTAAAGATCCGGAGCAACACATCTGAGGATGTAAATGGCACGTTGCAGGAAATAGCCAACGCCTTAGCACAAAAGATAGATGCAAACGCATCCTATCCAGCGACGGTCAAAGCATTCCCGACAACAGGTATGCAGCCCTATTCGGTGGCCTATATTACAGCCAATTATATCGGACATGAGTTTCTGCAATCCGTTTATACGGCTAAATATGATATGGATGGACAGACCATTCAGGCATTCATCATCGATGGTCAAACGGAACAGGGTGCTAAAGAAGTCCTGAATAAGTACTTCACTTTCACCAAACAGCCCTTAACCTATCAGGAAGGACCGTTAGAGATCAAAGACAGATACAATGGTAATATGCCTGCTATCTGGAAAGGCAAATACATCATCGGCCTTTTCAGTGAAAACGGGGAGTCCATAAGTGCAGATAATCCACTTCTGTCCACTATTTCCGGTAATCTGTAATCATACAAATATCCTGGAATAAAGAAGGTGTCCTAAAAGTATATATGCTCTTTGACAAAGTTACAGCTTGTAAGCCCAAAGGGCTTGCATATAAATAACCGCGGATGAAACCCGTGGCGGAAATCGGAAGATTTTTCGAAGGATGATTGGCGAAGCTCTTAAGTCCCGCAGGGACGGCATATAGTAGCCTGGGATGCAAGTCCCAGGTCAGGTATCAGGTATCAATGGAGTGCTGTAAGCACGACACTGCATATATAAACCTATTGTTTACAGAAGATGGGATGTACTTACAGCACACCCCCGGTGGGGATTTCTCTACCTGGGATTTGCATCCCAGGCTACTATATGCCGTCCCTGCGGGACTTAAGAGATAAAGATCAACCTTCGCCAATCACCTTTTGAAATTACTTTTTCTTTCCTGTTATGTGATGGATATGCATTTTTAGAATAACCGTTTTATGAAAAGCCCCCTGAATGTACTTCTCTCCGCTTTGCTTATGGTCAGGACTGTATTTTTCCACTAAGAGCCGGAGTGCGGTTTTGCCTTCTTCTTCCGGCAATTCCCTTGTGATCTCTCCGAAAGCCATCACACTTTGGTAGGCAGTCGCAAATTTTTCCGGAAGAAGTTGCGTGGCTCCTACCACGGTGAAAGTCACCCGGTTTTCTTTAGCCAGATTCTCCAGCTTATGCCCTTCCGGAGCACAATGAAAGTAGATCGTTTGTTTACCATCCCATACGTAACTAAAAGGAATGCCATACCCACCTCCGTCTGCATTTACCATCGCCAGGAAACCATATTCTCCGGAAAGGAGTAATGAATAGGCTTCCTCCGGATCCATCATCCGGTCTTTTCTTCTGATCTCTCTCATAGGGACGGGTCTTATTTCTTATTAAAATACTTTACAAAGAACAAAATCTGGTAGTCTATCGCATTTCTCCAATAGTCATTATCATGTCCTCCGGGACGTACCAGATAGTCATGGTCAATTCCTGCTTTCAGTAACTTTTCATGCAAGGCATTATTAACATCAAAGAAAAAGTCCGCGTAACCACAGTCAAAGATAATGGCTAACTCTCCGTTCTTTAAATTGTCTACTAATGTGTAAACCGTGTGACTATCCCAGATCTCTTTATTGGTTTCATACGCTCCCAACTGGTGACTCATTTCCCAGTTCTTCGGGAAAGGACGGATATCCACACCACCACTGGTGCTTCCCCCGGCCCCGAAAACCGGTTTATTCCGGATAGAGGTCCATAGCCCTCCGTGTCCACCCATGCTTAAACCGGTAATAGCTCTTTTGGAACGGTCCGGGATCGTGGGATAATGCGTATCCACATAGGTAACTAATTCTTTGGATAAAAAGGTTTCATACCGGTAGGCCGGATCTTTCGGGCTGTCCCAGTACCAACTGTTCTTTCCGTCAGGCATTACGAAAATAACCCCGTATTGATCAGCAAGTTCCGGTAGATTGGGTTTAATGCCTAACCAGGTTTTGTAATTACCACTATACCCATGCAGCAGATAGATTACCGGAAACGATCCTTCTTTGTCCGGGGTGACAATCTGAGTATCTATATTTCTGTTCATAGATTCACTATATACCTGAACCGTATGAACCGTTCCGGCATGCAAAGTGGTTAGACAAAAAAGAAAGAGTAAAAAGAATAGTCCCTTTGTTTTCATAGAATAAATTTTTTAAACAAGCGATCCAAAAATACAAAAAGCCATCCAAATACAGAGATCCGGATGGCTATAAATTTTCAGTACATTCGTTTATCAACTAAAGACGACCGTCTTATTTTTATAGGTCAGCACTTTGCGTTGAATATGTTTCTCCACGGCTCTCGAAAGAACGATCTTTTCCAGATCCTGTCCTTTATGGACCAACGTTTCCACTGTATCTTTATGGGAGATCCGGGCAATATCCTGTTCGATGATCGGACCGGCATCCAGATCTGAGGTTACATAATGGCTTGTCGCTCCGATCAGCTTCACTCCTCTTTCAAATGCCGCATGATAAGGTTTAGCCCCTACAAAAGCAGGCAGAAAAGAATGGTGTATGTTAATGATCCGGTTCGGGAACTGGTTGATCATATTTTCTGATATGATTTGCATATATCTTGCCAGCACGATAAAATCGACTTTTTCTTTTTCAATAAAGCCAGTTCTGCTGCCTCCTGTTCCGCTTTGTTCTCTTTCGTAATAGGAAAATGGTGATATTCAATCCCGAACTGTTTACCTACTTCTTCCAGATCCGGATGGTTACTGATGATTACTGGGATCTCCACATTCCACTCCCCGGCTGTGTAGCGTGCCAGCAGGTCATAAATACAGTGGGACATTTTAGAAACGAAGATCGCCATTTTCGGTTTGTAATCATTCAGGTACAGACGGAAATAAATCTGATATTTAATGGCATACAGGGTAGTAAAATATTCTTCTATTTTATCTGCCGGGATCACAAATTTCTTCAACTCCCACTCCACTCGCATAAAGAAAACATTATGTACCCGGTCTACATGTTGATCGAGATAGATAATATTTCCCCCGTTGACATGGATAAAATCAGTCATTTGGGTGATCAGGCCCGGCTGGTCCGGGCAGTGCATCAGCAATATAGCTGTCTTTGATTGCTCTTTCATACTCAAAGAATTGAGATTAGTATAAATATGTAAACGCAAATAACGCAGAAAACACCTGTTCCACAGTGTCTGAACGGAATCCGTTTAGCCTGCGTTTATTTGTGTTTCCTGCGTTATATATACGCGTTATTTAATTTCTCTTAGTAAGCTCTCGCGAACAGTACGCGCTGAGCAGAAGGTTTTCCGGTAACCATACATACACCCGGTGTTTTGTCACCTTCCATAGGGATGCAGCGGATCGTTGCCTTCGTTTCATTCTTGATCAGCTCCTCTGTCTCAGCGGTGCCATCCCAGTGAGCCATGATGAAGAGACCATCTTCGATCTTTTCCTTGAATTCATCATATGTGTCCACTGTAATAGTCCGTTCCGCACGAAGATCCCATGCTTTTTTGAAGATATTCTCCTGGATCTCGTGGAGCAGGTTTTTCACATATTCTTCAATGCCGTCACAGGTGATCGTTTCTTTTTCTAACGTATCCCGGCGCATCACTTCAATCGTATTGTTTTCCAGGTCACGTCCACCCATCGCCAGACGAACCGGAACTCCTTTCAGTTCATATTCCGCAAATTTCCATCCCGGTTTCTTGTTATCCGCATCATCAAATTTCACAGATATACCCATCGCTTTCAAATTGTCCGCAATGCCATTTACTTTTTCACGGATCTGCGCCAGTTGCTCCTCCGTGCGGTAAATAGGAATGATCACCACCTGGATCGGAGCCAGTTTCGGAGGTAATACCAATCCGTTATCATCCGAATGGGACATGATCAACGCTCCGATCAGACGGGTGGATACCCCCCAGGAAGTAGCCCAGGCATAATCCGTCTTACCGTTTTTATCGATAAAGATTACGTCAAATGCTTTCCCGAAATTTTGTCCCAGGAAATGTGAAGTACCGGCCTGTAGTGCTTTTCCATCCTGCATCATCGCTTCGATAGTATAGGTTTCCAATGCACCGGCAAAGCGTTCACTTGCCGTTTTAGCACCTTTTACAACCGGAACGGCCATGAATTTCTCTGCAAACGTAGCATATACATCATGCATTTTCAATGCTTCCGCTTCCGCTTCCTCTTTCGTAGCATGTGCGGTATGGCCTTCCTGCCACAGGAATTCTGCCGTACGAAGGAACAGGCGGGTACGCATTTCCCAGCGCATCACGTTTGCCCATTGGTTCACTAAGATCGGCAGGTCACGATAAGACTGGATCCAGTTACGGTAGGTGTTCCAGATGATCGTTTCCGATGTCGGACGAATAATCAGTTCTTCTTCCAGTTTCGCAGCAGGGTCTACCACCACTCCTGATCCGTCCGGATTATTTTTAAGGCGATAGTGAGTGACTACCGCACATTCTTTTGCAAAACCTTCTACGTGATCCGCTTCCTTACTCAGGAAAGATTTAGGGATTAACAGCGGGAAATAGGCATTTACGTGTCCTGTTTCTTTGAACATATCATCCAACGCACGCTGCATCTTTTCCCAGATCGCGTAACCGTATGGTTTGATCACCATACAACCTCTTACAGCAGAGTTTTCAGCCAGATCCGCTTTAATCACCAGATCCTGATACCATTGAGAATAATTGACTTCTCTTTTAGTAAGTTCTTTCAGCTCCTTTGCCATCTTAATTACAGTATTATATTGTTTTTTCTTACTTTCTTCTTTAATAGTGGACAAAGGTATAAAATATTTGCATTTGTTTGATGCTCTTTTTGTGACAAGATTACTTCCGGTTTCTGCCAATATACTTATTAAGCAAAAATAGTATACTTATTAGCCCACCTTCATATACTTATTAGCCGGCTCTAATAAGTATATCAGGAAAGCCCCTTGAAAAACGAATTGTTTAAATTATATTTGTAAATCTATCAGATCCATATTTCAACCATAAAACACAAATTATATGAGAACAATCTATCCTTTCCTTTTTGTTATCCTGATAGTGATAACTTCAATTTTTCCACAAAGAATGACAGGACAAAACAATTCACCCCTACGTTTAGGGGTGGCTGGCGTTTCGCACGGACATGTGTGGGAAGTGATCAACCGGATCGACCGGGGTGATTTTACAGTAGTAGGAGTCGCGGAACAGGATGACCGCCTACGTACCCAAAATGGTCTGACGGGAAAAGTGGACCTGTCCCTTTTCTTTGCAGACCTCGAAGAGATGCTGGACCGGACCCGTCCGGAAGCGGTAATCGTCTATGAATCCATTTATGACCATCTACGGGTGGTGGAAGCCTGTGCTCCGAGAGGGATCCACGTAATGGTGGAAAAACCGTTGGCGGTTAATATGGAGCATGCTAACCGGATGGCACAGTTGGCCCGGGAGAACAGGATACATCTGCTAACCAACTATGAAACAACCTGGTATCATACGAACCACGAAGCCTACCGTCTGATTAATGAAGAGGGAGCGATTGGAAATATTACAAAAATGAATGTCTATGACGGACATCAGGGACCTTTTGAGATTGGTTGCGGGAAAGAGTTTACGGACTGGCTGACAGACCCGGTTAAAAATGGCGGAGGTGCGGTGATTGACTTTGGTTGCTATGGCGCTAACCTGGCTACCTGGTTACTGAAAGGACAACGGCCACTCAGTGTGTATGCTGTGCTGAAACAACAAAAACCCGATCTCTACCCGCAGGTGGATGATGATGCGACGATTGTCGTTGAATACCCGCTTGCCACTGTTCAGATCATGGCCTCGTGGAACTGGCCGTTAAACCGGAAGGACATGCATATATATGGTAGTGAAGGATACATATATCAAGACAATGCCAGAGAGATGCGTATCTCTAAGGATACAAAAAAGTGAAGGAGGTAAAGGAAAATGCTCCGGAATTACAGGCTCCGTTTAACGATCCTTTTTATTATCTGAAAGCAGTCGTCAGAGGAGAGGTAGAAATAGCTCCTTATGATCTTTCAGCACTTGAGAATAACCTGATCGTGGTGGAAATACTGGAAGCGGCTATAAAAAGCGCCAAAACCGGACAAGTGATCCGGTTTCAGCGATAGAGCAATCTCAAAAAACCTCTTTAATATGTTTCACGTTCGAAGAGATCGTATCTTTGATCGTACTTCCCTTGCCTTCGAGGAGTAATTTATACATACTTTCGGCAAAGCCTTTCATTTGGGAAAACTCTATTTTAGGTGGCATTGCCAGGGCATGCGCATCCGTAAACACATTGACCAGGACCGGACCTTCTGCCGCAAATGCTTTCGTCAGAACGGGCAGGACATCCTCCGGATTGCTTACGTTGTAGCCTGCCATGCCCATAGACAAAGCAATTCTGGCGAAATCCGGATTATACATATCTGTCTGCCAATCCGGTAGTCCGGCCACTTCCATCTCCAGTTTGACCATACCCAAAGAGCGGTTGTTAAAGACGACCAGCTTGATGGGTAATTTATACTGAACGATGGTTGCCAGGTCTCCTAACAACATAGAAAGACCTCCATCCCCACATAACGCAATCACCTGCCGGTCCGGATAGGCTAAGGAAGCTCCGATCGCCTGCGGCATGGCATTGGCCATAGATCCATGATTAAAAGAGCCTAACATGCTCCGCTTTCCGGTTGCATGCAGATAGCGGGCTCCCCAGACACAGGTCATACCGGTATCCACCGTAAAAACCGCCTCCTCTGTGGCCAGTTCATTGACTAAGCTCATTACATATTCCGGTGCTATACTTCCCTCTTTTCCCCTGGCATCCGCTGATTCCTTCAGGTTTTCCTTCACCTTTTCATAGACATTCAGTTGATGTTGAAGGAAACTATCTTCTTCTTTCTGTTGAATGTGAGGGAGCAGGGCCTGTAAAGTAGTCCGGATATCTCCACAAAACCCCTTTGCTATTTTTGCCCTTCGTCCCAGGCGATCCGGATTGATATCGATCTGGATGATCGTATTGTGGTCCGGCATAAAGTTTTCATAAGGAAAATCGGTTCCCAGCAGCAGTAAAACATCTGCCTCATGCATGCTCTTATAACCGGAAGGCATTCCTAATAACCCGGTCATCCCTACCTCATGGGGCATATCGTACTGGATATCCATTTTACTTTTAAACGAATAGACGACCGGAGCATTCAGTAAAGAGGAGAGCTTTGAAACTTCGGTATGTGCATACCGGGCCCCTATCCCACAGTAAAGCGTGACCTTTTGCGTCTTGTTCAGGAGATCTGCCAATCCTTTTACTTCGTGGGCAGAAGGGCAGATCTGTTCATGGCCTGGCTGTGGGAGATCCGACGTGATCTCTTCCTCTGCATTGGCAGAAGCCAGGTCACCCGGCAGACCAATCACGGCTACCCCTTTGGAGGAAACTGCATGTTGCATGGCAGCCTGTAACATCCGGGGCAACTGTTTCGGAGTGTAGGCCATCTGGTTGTAGCAACTACAATCGTCAAATAATTTGATCGTATTGGTTTCCTGGAAATATCCCATTCCAACTTCATGGGAAGGAATCGTAGAAGCAATGGCCAGGACCGAAGCCCCGGAGCGGTGAGCATCATACAGCCCGTTGACCAGATGCACATGTCCGGGACCGCTACTACCCGCACAGCAGGCCAATTGTCCATGTAACTGGGCTTCTGCTCCGGCAGCATAGGCTCCCACCTCTTCATGCCGGACATGGATCCACTGGATGTTCCCATTTTTACGGACCGCATCATTGACGTAATTCAAACTGTCTCCCGTGACTGCATAGATCCGTTTGACACCCGCCTTTTCGAGTGTATCCACCAATTGTTTCGCAACGTTTTTTGCCATAAATCCTTACTTTGTTTAGTCGTTTCATTCCTATTCCAACAAAACTGCTAAGGCGAAGGAATTGTTCCGTAGAAACAGCGAATTAAAAGAAGGAATTGTGTGTGACCATACTCCTACTGTGTGAGATTCTTTTTATATTTGGGCGACATTCTAATCATCTTAAACTAACAATCATGACAAAACAGAATCTAAAACCTGTGACTGCTATTGTATTAGGTGCAAGCGGAAGAGGAAAACTCTATGGAGATTACGCACTGGAACACCCGGAAGACCTTCAGATCACAGGTATTGCCGAGGTAGTGGAGCTACGCCGGAATCTTTATGGTGAGAAATACCATGTTCCGGCAGAGAACCGGGTAGCCACCTGGGAAGAGATGCTCAGCCGTCCTAAATTCGCGGATGCTGTGATCATTGCCACGCCTGACCATTTGCACTATGCTCCCTGTATGAAAGCACTGGATCTGGGTTATGATATTTTGTTGGAAAAACCAATCGCACAAACAGCAGAAGAGTGTAAGCGGTTAGTGGCCTACGCCAAAGAGAAAGGGAAAATCGTCGGATTAACGCATGTGCTACGTTATTCTCCTTATTTCCTGATGTTGAAAGAGATGGTCAGTAGTAAAGCGATCGGTGACCTGATCAGTATACAACACTTTGAACCCGTAGAACATGTACATATGGCCCATTCCTACGTAAGAGGCAGTTGGAGGGATTCGGAAAGAAGCACGCCGCTGGTGCTGGCAAAATCCAGCCATGACCTGGATATCCTGCACTGGATCATTGGTAAACCCTGTAAGAAGATTTCCGCCTTTGGTAAACTGACTCATTTCAAACCGGAGAACGCTCCGGCAGGTGCTCCGGAAAGGTGTACGGACGGTTGCCCGGTGGAAGCTTCCTGCCCCTACTCTGCTTTGAAGATCTACTATAGGGACCGCACCTGGTTGTATGTGTTTGATCTGCCGGAAGAGAAAGAAAAAGAGGGAGAAGCCATTCTTCACTATCTCAAAACAGGAGAATATGGACGATGTGTCTATAAATGCCCAAACAATCAGCCAGACCATTATATGATGTTAATGGAGTTTGAAGATGATATTACCGTGAACTTCTCCATCGAAGCTTTTACTTCCTATGGAGGCCGCCGGACCCGGATCATGGGAACCCGTGGGGATATTGTCGGAGATATGGAGGAATTCACCCACACGGATTTCGTGACCGGAGAATCCAAAACTTACAAAGCCAATGCACTGGATGCCCTGAACTACGAAGGGGTAGGTCATGGCGGTGGGGATGAAGGAATGATCCGGGACTGGATTGAAGCTCTCCGCACCCAAAACGCCGGAGTGATGAGCACTCCATTGGACGAATCCCTCGAAAGCCACCTGATGGCCTTCGCCGCCGAAGAAAGCCGCAAAAAAGAAAAGGTAGTATATCTGAGATAAGGAACAGCAGAAGTAGATATAAGAAAAAGAGGGACTAAAAGATCAGGTATAAGAATCTGGTCTTTAGTCCCTCTTTTCTGTTTTAACCATTAAGGTTCACTTACAATGCGGTATATTCCATTTGTGTTGACAATCTCATAACCCGGATTCAGATGTATCCTATAGCTGTTCCCTGTCGTCTCTCCGTTTTCCCCTATGGAAGGAGGAGGTAAAATAAAAGCGCTCCAGTCGTTCATTCGTATGATCTCTTTTTCAACCTCTATAGTTCCCCAGTTTCCCTTTAAAGTAACTTTTTTTAATAAGACAGCTTCTCCTGCCAGCGAGAAAACCTCTTCATTCGGATTAAACAGAAATTGCAGACCATTATTTCTGATATATAGCTTTTCTACTTCCTCACTTAACAGAGATTGATAAAAAGAAAGATCCGGTAATTTCTCCTGATAGGCAGCTATTAACCGGTCCAGGTCATACCCCACCTTTATTTTTTCAATTTCAGAAGTACCGGCCGGGGTTTCTTCCAAAGATCAACCCATTTGATCTGCAAGAAGCACCGGTAAACCTCTTTGCAAATTTTCCGCAGATTGCCAGCCAGGGGAAAGTGTGTCTAAAAAATACCCATACATAGGCCCTGTAATATAAGCAAATGAATTAGTCAGACCTGCCAGTTCCAGAGATTCATTTCTTTCAGATAAATAAGTTCTCAGGTTCTTAACGACAAAAGCCATCCCTGTATATTCTGCTAATCCTTCATGCAACTCGAAAAGATTTTCATTATTCTCCGGAAATAAGGATTGTCTATACAGCCGGATTTGTATCGCATCGGACAGCTTACTATACTCCCCTGTCAGCAGGGCTTCATTCAGTAACTTCAGTTCTATCTCAAACAAAGCCCTTCCCGTAGGAGCATCCAGATGATAGTTTTCAGATACCAGACTTGATATATTCAGTAAGTCCTGATACAAATGAAACAATTCATGAAGAATGATTATCTGCTGTGACAGAGAAGAAGAGCGCTTCCAGGTATCATATATCAGGGTAACATAGGTCTCATTTTCAATTTCCATTACACTATTTGCCACTCCGGTATGCTTATCCCAACTTTTCTCTCCCAGATAATGTACCTCCCGGCTATCCATACTAAAAAACCAGACTTTTTCTTCTTCTGTATCAATAAAGGCAAGTTTAGGATGAATATGTTCAGGTAATCCCCAGTAAGGCAGTGTCTTTTGATAAAAAACAGAATGGACTTCCTGCAAGACCGGAGCTATTCGTTGATATTCATTTCCTGAAGACAGAAAAGTGATACATAGACATAGGATAAGAACCAGAAATTTACCTTTCATCTCTAAATTATTCAAAAATAGTTCTCTATTTCATATTATGAAACAGGAGTAAAAAATAGTTTTCTTTTATCTCAACTGAACGGAGTTAGTCTTTCAATAAAAATAAGCTTCATTTAGCAGCCTCTTTCGGTTTACGGTCAAAAAAGGGGTTTTTGCTGGAAGCACTGACCGGGATAGCCATCACACATTTGCAATCGCCTAAATAGCGGAGCTTTTGTGCAGCCCATCCGGCACTGAACATGACACGTGTATCTACCCGCAGATCCGACGCCGTTGCACAAGCGGAACCGATGGCTATTCCTAAATCGGTGGTATTGATCGCACAGGGAACAGCTTCGGGTTTACCGGCACAGGTGTCAAAACCACAATGCCCGCAGTTCAGTCCCTGTGTTTGCTGCATAGTTCCGATCAACAAGATCACTTCAGCGTTCAGGATATTGTCTGCATCCCGCAGGATAAACTTCATGCCGGTCTCCTCTGCCATTTCAAGCATCTTTTCTGATAAACGGCAGATATCCTCCCCTGTTACCATCGCTATTTCAATAATATCGATCCCTTTTCCTTTCGGGGCTGTCCGGGCTGCTGTCATCATTTGACGGGCTACATGAAGCATATGTTCATTTCTTGCGTCTCTTTCGTTCTGTATCATAACTCTTATTGGTTTTACTAACAAATGTACAGGATATTCCTGATTTTTGTGTTCCCTCAAAGACTAAAATTCACGTCCGGTGCTTCCCTGTCTGCTTTTTATTTTTCTATTATAATCTCAAATTCATCGTAAGGATCTGTCCGCCAGGCATAGGATTGGGTAGTAGGTG
Organism: Tannerellaceae bacterium; assembly: GCA_021201865.1. Classification (GTDB taxonomy): domain Bacteria; phylum Bacteroidota; class Bacteroidia; order Bacteroidales; family Tannerellaceae; genus UBA4116. Next base: position 23,000 of record JAJQEE010000093.1, read on the forward strand.
ATATGCCAAACAGCGGGGAATAAGTTTTTACCCGGATCGTTTTTCCATCCGGCATGAATTCAAGGATCCTCAACCAGCCATCTCCCCCATTCCCATGATATCCCCCTCCAGCTGTCTGTGCGTTAAACATCATCTGGGAAATACTTTTTCCGGCTATATTCCGATCTTCCCGGAAACTGACATTTTCTTCAAAACTTCCCAGGTTACACCGGTGCCCACAGATCAGCAAACGGATATTGGAAACCGGATAGATTAATTTTTCCCAAATGGCTTCTCCATAATTAGCCGGATGGATGAGATATTTAGGTTCCTCCCGGATCCGGGTTCCATCGGCTTCCAGATAAGAATGCGTCAACAGGATCACCCGGTGTTCCCTGTATTTTTCCTGCATACACAGTTCTCTGGCCCAGTAGAGGGCTTCATCACGGGGAGCAAATTCGAGGGAAATGACCAGTAAATCGCCCCAGGTATCTGTTTGGAATTCATAAGCTGTATTTTCCAGTGTCGGTTTTCCCTCTACATTATTACAGACATCTATCAGGTGTTTCTTCCACACAGAATTTCTCTCCACATAGAAATATGCAGGGAAATGGGTGGAACGGTTCTCCGCTTTCCGGTAGCCATAATCATGATTTCCGGTAGCAACAATATAAGAAACTTTATGATCCAGCCGCTGAAAAGCCTTCGAAGAAGCTTCCCATTGTTCCCGGCTGGTCTGATTGCCATTGATACCATCCGGTATGAGCAGATCATTTTGTTCCACGAGGTCTCCGGTACACAAAACCGCCTTTATTTGTAACGGCCCGGCCTGTTGCACGATCCACGCTGTCATAAGCTCAAACAATGGCTGATTATAATCAAACTTCACATAACTCTGAGGATCAGGCAACACAATCATGGAAAAGGATCCCGGGTCTGTTAACACGAGGTTTTTTTGCAATTGGGCCTGTATAGTACTTTCGTAGAAGTAACAAAAAAGGAATATCCATCCTATGTTTTTTATCCATTTATTCATGGTTTTCTTTGTATAAGGGGTTATCCCAAAAGCGACCTGTTCCCCGGGGCGGGGATCGCTAAAGAACCAACAATCATTCTTCAT
>JAJQEE010000043.1 GCA_021201865.1 Tannerellaceae bacterium
CAAATGTGATTAAGATTAAAAAAGGTTTGGACATTAATCTGAAAGGCAAAGCTTCAGAGAAACTGTTGACCGCCGGAAAAAGTGATGGATATGCCATCGTTCCCGACGATTATAACGGTATTATCCCGAAAGTTATTGCTAAAGTAGGAGATAAAGTCAAAGCTGGTTCACCCTTAATGATGGACAAGAACCGACCGGAAATCAAATTTGTTTCGCCGGTTAGTGGTGAAGTAACTGCTGTTAATCGCGGTGAAAAACGTAAAGTACTTAACATTGTGGTCAAACCGGATGCACAGATGGAGTATGAAGACTTTGGTGGAAAGAATGTTTCTTCCCTGAAAGCACAGGATATCCGTGAGGCTATTCTGGCAGCAGGTTTGTGGCCTTCTATCAAACAACGCCCATACGATATCGTAGCTATTCCGGCCTATGAGCCACGTGATATTTTTGTTTCTACATTCTATTCTGCTCCGTTGGCTCCCAATTTTGAATTCGTAGTGAAAGGGCAGGAGGCAGATTTCCAGACGGGTCTGGATGCGTTGGCAAAACTGACTTCCGGGAAAGTATATGTAGGGGTGAAAAAAGGTTCTGTCCTGAAATTAAAGACCGTGGAAACTGTCGAAGTGGAAGGTCCGCACCCGGCCGGGAATGTGGGGGTTCTGATTAATCACGTGAAGCCTGTCAATAAAGGAGAGGTGGTCTGGACCATTGATCCTCAGGATGTCATTGTGATCGGCCGTCTTTTCAATAAAGGAGTAGCTGATTTCACCCGTCTGGTGGCTATGACCGGTTCGGAAGCTGCTGAAACCGGATATATGAAAGTCATTGCAGGATGTTCTATTCATAGTCTGATTGCCGGAAAGATACAAAATATGGGTAAGCATGTCCGGATCATCAGCGGGGATGTCTTGACCGGAACCCAGGTGGATGATCTGGATTATCTGAGAGCTTATAGCAGACAGATCACGCTGATCCCGGAAGGGGATGATGTGCATGAGTTTTTAGGCTGGGGTGTTCCCGGTTTCGATAAATACAGTGCCGGACGTACCTATTTCACCTGGTTGCTTGGGGGAAAGAAAGAATATACGCTGGATGCCCGTATCAAGGGTGGTAAACGTGCCATGATTCTTTCGCATGAGTATGACAGAGTATTCCCGATGGATATCATGCCGGAATTCCTGTTGAAGGCGATCATTACTTTTGATATTGATAAAATGGAAAATCTGGGTATCTATGAAGTGGCGCCGGAAGATTTTGCCCTTTGTGAATTTGTGGATACTTCCAAGATTGAAATACAGAAGATTGTCCGGAACGGCCTGAATCTTCTCTATAAAGAAATGAATTAATAACAAACTAAAAATAGAATACATTGAAAGCGTTAAGGAATTATCTCGACAAGATTAAGCCTAATTTTGAGGAAGGCGGTAAGCTGGCGATGTTCCGTTCTGTATTTGATGGTTTTGAAACATTCTTATTTGTTCCGAACTCTACTTCAAAAACAGGCGTGCATATTCATGATGCTGCTGATTCAAAGCGTACGATGATTATCGTTGTGTTAGCTTTGATCCCGGCTTTACTTTTCGGTATGTATAATACCGGTTATCAACACTACCTGGCTATCGGCCAGGATCCCGGATTTTTGGAAATGTTTATTTATGGCCTGTTAGCTGTTTTGCCAAAGATCATTGTTTCGTATCTGGTGGGTCTGGGTATTGAATTTGCTATTGCCCAGGTGAAAAATGAAGAGATACAGGAAGGGTTCCTCGTGTCCGGTATTTTGATTCCGATGATTATCCCTGTGGATACTCCACTGTGGATGATTGCTGTGGCTACTGCTTTTGCTGTGGTATTTGCCAAAGAGGTGTTTGGTGGTACCGGATATAATATATTTAATGTAGCGTTGGTTACCCGTGCTTTCTTGTTCTTTGCTTATCCGGGGGGTATGTCGGGGGACCAGGTTTGGGTTCGTACGGGAGATACGTTCGGTATAGGAGCCGGAAATGTGGTAGATGCTTTTTCCGGAGCAACTCCGTTAGGACAGATTTCCGTTGCGACCAAAGATATGATCGGTAACTTCCAGACAGTAGATATTTTAGGTAATCCGTTAAGCCTGTGGGATATGTTTGTGGGACTGATCCCGGGTTCGATAGGTGAAACTTCTACCTTAGCTATTCTGCTGGGTGCGGCACTCCTGATCTTTACAGGTGTGGCAAGCTGGAAAATCATGGCTTCCGTATTTGTTGGCGGATTAGGTATGTCAGCTATTTTTAATCTGATTGGTACTACAGTTCCGATGAGTGTATCTCCAATGGAACAAATCTTATTAGGTGGTTTTGCGTTTGGTGCAGTCTTTATGGCTACTGACCCGGTTACTGCTTCACGTACGGAAACGGGTAAGTATATCTATGGTTTACTGATCGGTGCGATGGCAATTATTATCCGTACCTTGAATCCCGGTTATCCGGAAGGTATGATGTTGGCTATTCTGCTAATGAATATTTTTGCTCCGCTGATTGACTACTATGTAGTGGAAGCTAATATTAACCGTCGTTTGAAACGAGCTGTAAAGTAACTTTTAATAAAGTAAGATTATGAATAGAGATAGTAATAATTATACTATAATATATGCTTCTGTAATGGTTTTATTGGTTGCGGTCATCCTTGCTTTTACCTCTCAGTCTTTAAGGAGCTTTCAGGCAGAGAACGAAGCCAATGACAAACGGCAGCAAATTCTGAACTCTATTAATGTTCAGGTCAGCGCTGCTGAGGCGGAAGGAAAATATAATGAACTGATAAAGGATGCGTTCCTTATCAATGCAAATGGAGAAAAAGTGGAAGGAGATGCCTTTGCTGCCGATGTGGTAAAAGCTTTCCGTGCCAACCAGTATCCTGTATTTGTTGCCAGTGTAAATGGGCAGACCAAATATATTATGGCTTTGAGAGGTGCCGGTTTGTGGGGGCCTCTGTGTGGATATATTGCTGTGGATGATGACAGGAACACCGTATTAGGAGCGGATTTCAGCCATGAAGGTGAAACCCCAG
>JAJQEE010000087.1 GCA_021201865.1 Tannerellaceae bacterium
AAATATAATATTAAGTCTTATTAATTTATATTTGTTTGTATTTGGGACAAAGATAGTTAATTTTATTTTCCATCAAAATATCTATGATAGATTTTTTCACATTTTAGACGGTAGGTATATTTTTTGAACTAATTTTGAAGCAAAATAGGTATACCTTAATTATATGGCAGATTTTGATATTCACATATTAGGATGCGGTTCCGCCCTTCCTACTACTCGTCACTTAGCAACTTCTCAGATCATTAATCTTCGTGATAAATTATATATGATCGATCGTGGAGAAGGAACTCAGGTTCAAATGCGGAAAATGCGCATAAAGTTTAGCAGACTCAATCATATCTTCCTCTCGCACCTCCATGGAGATCATTGTTTTGGCCTTCCGGGTCTCATCTCTACTTTTGGTATGTTGGGCCGGACAGCGACTCTTCATATCTATGGACCAAAAGAAATAGAGGAATATCTCTATCCGATACTGAAAATGTTCAACCAAAACCTTCCCTATAAAATTCAGATCCATATAATCAATCCGTCACAACATACCCTCATCATGGAAGACCGGTCTTTAGAGGTCTATTCGATTCCTTTAAATCACCGGATACCGGCCTGTGGATTCCTTTTCAAAGAAAAACAAAAAGAGGCCCATCTGATCAAAGAGATGGCTGATTTTTATCAGATACCGGTTAAATGTCTCCGGGGAATTAAACAGGGTGCAGATTTCACTACACCGGAAGGAGAAGTAGTCCCCAATAAACGTCTTACCCGTCCGGCAACTCCGGCCAAACAGTATGCCTACTGCTCAGATACCGCCTATTATCCGGAGATTATACCGATCATTAAAAACATAGACCTTCTCTACCATGAAGCCACTTTTGCCGAATGCGATGCAGCACGAGCCCGGGAGACCTATCATACCACCGCCAGACAAGCAGCCGAAATTGCACGGGCAGCAGCAGTAAAGAAATTAATGATCGGACACTTTTCTGCCCGTTATGAAGATGACCTGCTTCTAAAAAAGGAAGCAGACGCGATCTATCCAAATACAATTCTGGCAAAAGAGGGGTTGATACTATCCCTGTAAAGACCACTAATTCCAGCAGATTCAGGCAATTATTCCCGAATTATCACCTATAATTGAATAACACTTATTATATTTGTATGAATTTAGGGAGTAATATACAATATGAGAATTGCATTTATAATACTCATGACTTTAATAACAAGCTTCAATGATTCATTTTCCATAGAAAAAGAGAAAATGAGTCCGGCACTTTATTCCCCTAAACAGGAGCAACCTGCTTCCGTAGATATCACTGTGGTAGATAACCGGATCAAAGTAGAGAACGCCCCTATCGGTAGCAAACTTGAAATTTATAGTGTAGTTGGTATTAAGGTAAAAGAGTTCGATGTAAAACATTCTTCCGGAGAATATGTTGTTAATATAGCGAAAGGTTATTACATCATTCGCATCGGCGAAACCGTACGGAAAGTAGCGATCCGTTAAGCAGTTTTTAAATTAGATCTATCCTATATTTTATCTTATTTTACTCCTCAGAAAAACAAACACAAGGCAAACATGTGTTTATCAAACAATTACAACCTAAAAACCAGGCAACCATAAGCCATTTTTAACATTTAATCAATACCATTTTTACTTTTTTGTGTAAATATTAAACTAAAATACGCTTTATTTGTTTCACTATTTGGAGGATTAATTGATATGAGGAAGTCAACAATATGGTTACTGGCAGTTGTGATGCTTTTTGCATTCGCAGGATTACTATATTTGCAGGTAACCTATGTAAACAGTTTACTTAAAACAAGAAGTGAACAGTTTAATGAGACTGTGAAAAAAAGCTTGCATCAGCTATCAAGGAATCTGGAGTTAGAAGAGGCGCGAAATTATCTGGATGAAGATATCAGCCGGGAAATAAATAGTTATGCATATCAAAATCCCACCTCTTCCGGCTCTACGGATATTGCAGGAGGATACGGACAGATTAATTCACAGGAGAAACTGCAGTTACAGGTCACTGACGCTGATGGAAGTATCCGGTTAGAGTTACATAGCTTTAGTAATACACAATCGGACACCTATTCCTCTTTGTACAAAAGACAGTCAAACAGTAACATTGTCAATACTTCAAAGGATTTGTATGATGTATATAAAAGACGCTACTTATATAATAGCACATTAGTAAATGAAGTCATTCTAAGTATGGTCTATACTGCACCATTACAGCCTATTGAAGAACGAATAGACTTTAAAAAGCTCAACAATTATTTAAAAACAGAATTTGTTAACAATGGGTTGAACTTGCCCTTTGTTTTCTTTGTTATAAACAAAGATGGTAATGTGGCCTATCAAAGTGGTGATGTTCAGTGGCAATCAGTTGCTTCCAAAGTGGTTACGCAGGTATTATTTCCGAATGATCCACCGTCCAGACAGAATTATCTGAAAGTCTATTTCCCGACTAAAGAGGATTATATTTTCAGTTCAATTGCAACATTTTTGGTTCCGTCGGTGATCTTTTCATTATTGTTGCTGGTAACTTTTACCTTTACGATATATATCGTATTCCGTCAAAAGAAACTATCAGAAATGAAGAATGATTTCATCAACAACATGACCCACGAATTAAAAACACCTGTATCAACCATTTCGTTGGCAGCGCAGATGTTAAAAGACTCGGATATCACCAAGAGTCCTGATGTATTTAAACATATCTCAGGGGTAATCAACGACGAGACCAAACGATTGGGTTTCTTAGTTGAAAAAGTGTTGCAGATGTCTCTTTTTGAACGGCAGAAAGCAGCCCTCAAACTAAAAGAGATCGATGCAAATGATCTGATCGCGAATGTGGCTAATACATTCGTCCTGAAAGTAGAAAAATATGATGGGACGATGGATATTGACCTACAAGCGATTGATTCAACCATTTATGCAGACGAAATGCATATAACAAATGTATTGTTCAATTTAATGGATAATGCTGTTAAATACCGCAGACCAGATGTACCGCTCAATTTGTTGGCGCGCACCTGGAATGAGAACGGGAAACTAATGATTTCTATTGAAGATAATGGAATAGGGATCAAAAAAGAGTACCTTAAAAAAGTATTCGACCGCTTCTTCCGCGTACCGACCGGAAACGTACATGATGTAAAAGGTTTTGGCCTGGGATTAGCATATGTACGTAAGATCGTGGAAGATCATAACGGAACGATCCGTGCGGAAAACGGAACCGGTAATATTGGGACAAAATTTATTATTACTTTACCTCTTATAAAAAGTTAGTCATGGAAGAAAAACTGAAAATCTTGTTTTGTGAGGACGACGAAAACCTCGGTATGCTTTTAAGAGAATACTTACAAGCAAAAGGGTATGTAACCGATCTTTTCTCTGATGGAGAAGCCGGATATAAAGGATTTACCAAAGGTCAGTATGACCTCTGTGTATTAGATGTGATGATGCCTAAAAAAGATGGTTTCACACTGGCACAGGAGATCCGTTCTATTAATCCGGATATACCTATCATTTTCCTTACTGCAAAAACCATGAAGGAAGATATCCTGGAAGGTTTCAAGATCGGTGCAGACGATTATCTGACCAAACCATTCAGCATGGAAGAGTTGTTACTTCGTATCGAAGCCATTCTTCGTCGTGTGAAAGGTAAAAAGCTAAAAGATATTCCATTCTATAAATTAGGGAACTTCCTGTTTGATACACAGAAGCAGACCTTATCAATCGGTGATAAAGTGGCTAAACTGACCACCAAAGAATGTGAACTATTGAGTCTGCTGTGTGCGCATGCAAATGAAATACTGGAACGTAATTATGCGTTGAAAATAATCTGGGTAGACGATAACTATTTCAATGCCCGTAGTATGGACGTATATATTACCAAACTTCGTAAATTGCTGAAAGATGATCCGGGAATTGAAATTATCAATATCCACGGTAAAGGTTATAAATTGATCACTCCATCCGGAGAAGAACAGACAAGAAAAGAAGGTATTCAGGTACTATAAAAGGAGGGGCTTTTTAAAGCCCCTTTTTTATGCCCTCTTTTTCCATACAAAAAACAGGATCAGCACAACCGCGGCTATAGACAAACCGATAATTTGTGAGATTACAGCAGGCAATCCCATACCCTCGGGAGCTATAAAAATGTAGGTAGAACAGACTGCCGTCATGAAAACAGCAGGGATCAATGTGATAATATATAATTTCTTATGGACAGTCAGATACACAGTCAACGCCCATAAAGTAAAAACGGCCAGGGTCTGATTCAACCACGCAAAATAACGCCAGATAATAGAGAAATCCATCTGAAGCAGAAGAAAACCTCCTGCAAACAACGGCAGGGAGATCATTAATCTTTTCAGGATAGGCTTCTGGTCTAATTTCAGGAAATCAGCAACGATTAACCGGGCAGAACGGAAAGCGGTATCCCCGGAAGTAATAGGAGCTGCGATCACACCTAAAATGGCTAAAAAACCACCGACAGTACCCAGCCATTCTTTCGTAATACTATCCACAATAATAGCCGCATTTTCATTACCGGAACCGGCAGCAAACAGAGCCATTCCCTCTTCCGTATGGAAAAAATAGGTGGCAGCAGCAGCCCAGATCAAGGCAACCATTCCTTCAACGATCATCGCTCCGAAGAATACCGGCCGGGCATATTTCTCATTTGTCAGACAACGGGCCATCAAGGGACTTTGAGTTGCATGGAAGCCGGAAATAGCTCCACAAGCGATCGATACAAACATCATGGGAAAAATGGGTAATCCATCCGGATGAGTATTCTGAAAGCCATCTGCAAATTCCGGCAATGCCGGATGATGATAAATAAGCATGACTAAGATACCAACCGCCATAAATAGCAGAGCAATAGCAAATAAAGGATAGATCTTTCCGATAATCTTATCAACCGGAAGTAAAGTAGCGAATATATAATAAATAAACACCACACAGGCCCAGAACGTAAGATCCAGCACATCCGGTGTCAGCTTAGCCAACAGTCCGGCCGGACCGGCTACAAACACAGCTCCCACCAATACCATCAACAGCACAGTCAAACCACGCATAAACTGTTTGACAGAAGGTCCCAGATAACGTCCAATAAGCTCCGGCAAACTTTCTCCATTATTCCTGAGGGATAACATACCTGCTAAAAAATCATGCGTTGCACCGGCAAAAATACTACCAATAACGATCCAAACAAAAGAGGCCATACCAAACTTGGCTCCCATAATCGCTCCGAAGATCGGGCCCAGACCAGCAATATTTAAAAACTGGATCATAAAAACTTTCCAGGTAGGAAGTGGTATATAATCCACTCCATCCTGACAGGCATACGCCGGCGTCTGACGGTTCTTATCTATACCAAACACACGTTCCACGAACGCTCCGTAAATGAAGTATCCTGCCAGAAGAATAACAAAACAAATCAGAAATGAGATCATGGAAGTAGAATTAGAAGTGCAGATAAAAAATGAGTTTTTTCATATAGACTAATTGTTCCCCGCGCAGGCGGGGAACAGATTCTTTAAATTCTTTTCAGGAATTCAATAATTGCTTCACGATCTCAGAGATCATACGGCCTTCTGCTTTACCGGCCAGTGCTTTGTTAGCAGCGCCCATCACTTTACCCATATCTTTGGGGCCTTCCGCTCCTACTTCAGTGATGATTTTCTTCAATTCCACTTCCAGTTCGTCCGCAGACATCTGTTTGGGAAGATACACCTCAATGGCAGCCACCTCCTCCAGTTCGCCTTCGGCTAATTCCGGACGGCCCTGTGTTTTATAGATCTCCGCACTTTCTTTCCGCTGTTTCACCATCTTCTGAAGGATCTTGGTCGCAACTTCATCTGTCAGTTCACCATCACCTCCTTTGGCTGTTTTAGCTTCTAAGAATTCTTTCTTTACACCACGCAAAGCCTGCAGCCGTACTTTGTCTTTCGCCAACATGGCAGCTTTTATATCTTCACTTACCTGATCAAATAAACTCATAATATATGTATAATTAAATTATCTGAAACTTATGACAGAACCACCACCCGGTGCTGTTGGATTCGGAGGAGTTGGGTTGGAAGACATCGACGAGCTATCCGGATCATTCTCTCCGGATGATTTGGCTCGGGCCCGTGCAATCAGTTTCGGATCCCGGTTATAGGTAGGATTCTCTTCCATAATAGCGATCAGTGCATCATCATCCATCTCTTCCGGAGTAAGAACCACAGCTTTAGCACGAGCAGAAACCCTTCTCATACGCTGGCCGGAACTACCATAATACTTATCGATCAGGATCTTTTCCTGCTGCTCTTTCTTTATTTTTTCTTCTTCCAGACGCAATTCTTCTTCAGTCATCCGGGCTGTTTCCGCACGGCGTCTGTCTGCGATCTGAGGAATATCTTCCATTCCAAATCCGGTAGCCAGAATGGTCATTTTCACTTTATCTCCCAGCGTATTATCCATCGCTGTTCCCCAAATCACTTCAATATCCCGTCCGAAACGAGACATAAAATCATGGACATCATTCATCTCTTCCATCAACAATTCAGCTTCCTGACTGAAAGAGACATTAAATAATATTTTTTTTGCGTTGAAAATATCATTATTATTCAGTAAGGGAGAATTCAAGGCATCCTCAATAGCCTGGCTTACACGGCCTTCTCCGGTACCATAACCATTACTCATCAGAGCGACTCCACCATCTTTCATGGTTGTGTTGACATCTGCAAAGTCCAGATTAATAATACCGGGAACTGTAATGATCTCAGCAATACTCTTTGCCGCAGTCGTCAACGTATCATCCGCTTTACCAAAAGCATTTGTCATTGTCAGGTCAGAATAGATCTCACGCAGACGCTCATTATTAATAACTAACAGAGCATCTACGTTTTTACTGATCTCCTCTACTCCGTTCAATGCCTGGATAATCTTCCGTTCACCTTCAAAAACGAAAGGAATGGTCACGATACCCACCGTCAGGATTCCCATATCTTTTGCGATACGGGCTATTACAGGAGCAGCCCCGGTTCCGGTTCCTCCTCCCATACCTGCTGTAATAAATACCATTTTAGTACCATCACTCAACATCTTACGAATATCATTCAAACTCTCCTCAGCAGCCATCATAGCACGTTCCGGTTTATTACCGGCACCCAGCCCCTGCGTGATCTCACGGCCCAGTGATAGTTTCAAAGGCACTTCCGAACGGTTTAACGCCTGGTTATCCGTGTTACACAGCACAAACGTCACATCATGTATACCTTCTTTATACATGTGGTTAACAGCATTCCCGCCACCACCACCTACACCGATCACCTTGATGATCTTCGGAGTATCCGTAGGATAATTAAATTCTAATATCGTGTTGTCCATTGTCTTACCGTTTTTATGCGTTTACTGCTTACCTGTCATCATCGTCATCGAAAAGCATCTTACCCATATTGTCTATGTTTTTGGTAAGACGGCTGAATAAACCCGGTCCTTTCTTCTCCTGCTTCTTTTTCGGAGGTTCCGGAGGGGTTACTTTCTTTGCCTCTTCTTCTTCCGGTTTTGGAGTAGGTTTTGGAGGAGGCGGTATATAAGCCGCACAGTTCCTGGTTCCTTTAGCCAGCAAACCGACAGCTACAGCATATTCCGGGTCAGCAGCAACTACATCATTGCGTTGAATAATATTTTTCCGTACAGTGGCATACCGTACATCCATTTTTAACCGGTTACGGATTGCATCCGGCAGATTCTTCAATGCAGAAGCCCCACCTGTGATGATTACTCCGGCACCCAATCCTTCTATGAGTCCCGTCGCTTCCAAACGGGCATATACATTTTCCAGTATTTCCTGTAAACGGACTTCCACCACATTATTCAGATCTGCCAGCTTCACCTCACGAAGTCCCATACCGTCCGCAGAACTTACCTGAATAGCCGCATCACTATCTTTATCCTGAATCGCACTTCCATAGGTCTTCTTGATCCGTTCCGCTTCTGACTCCACTAAGTTCAGACTGGTAATATCCTTCGTGATCAGATTCCCTCCAAAAGGAATTACACAAAGACTGACCAACTGCCCGCCTTTAAAAACGGTCAGACTGGTCACACCCGCACCAAATCCGATCAAAGCACATCCCAGATCTTTTTCATCTTCACTCAACACCATATCTGCCAAGGCAAGCGGAGAGACCATAATATCAGCGATCTCAATCTTTGCCCGTTCAGCAATACTATTGATCACATATCTCCGGAGAGAAGGACGACCCACCACTAACTTATAACGGGCCTCAATCCGGTTACAGGGAATCCCCACCGGATTCACTTCATGTTTACCATCGAGATAATAGGCCGGTGAAGTAATAGAAAGAACATCCATCATATCCGGACGATAACCCGCACACTCCTGATAAAGCGATTCGATAATTTCTTCTGTCACCACGCCATCCGCACCTAAGATTTTAGGAACCGTATGGTCTATCGTACGTAGAGATTGTCCTCCTATTCCTACATATACTTTTCCGATCTTTGCTCCCTGTAACTTATTTTCAAGTTTCAGGATCAACCGTTTTATTTTATTTGCTGTTTCTTCTACGTTATATACACATCCCCGCCGTATACAGGTAGCTGAACTTTCAACCTCATGAGCAATGATAGAGAGAAGTCCGCTCTCATTTTTAATACCCACCATACCCACTAAATGGGATGTCCCCAAATCAATGGCTGCTATAAAGTCTGTGTATGCCATATCTGTTATTTTTTGGTACAAACTATCTGTCCTTTATACTTCAAATTTATAATACTATACTTTTCCCAGCCCACTTTCGGAATAGCCTGTTCATAGAAAAGCTGTAAATTATCTAATTTATCTCTGAAATCCTCCAATGTTCCCAACATAATCCGGTGATTTCCAACGCGGGGAATTAGGTCTACCTCTCCATTCGGATGCACATATATCTGTTCGATCTGGTGATTCCAGAAATCATTCTCCTGCAAAAATAATGCAAATTTGTATAAGTCGGTTACTGCCAGCTCTTTTTCAACATAGCCGGTCGCAATAGGGACATGTGCAACATACCGCCGGCTTACCGGCATCGTACTGCCATTATTATCCACATAAAAGTTTCCTGTCTGTCCCAGCACTCTGAGAATGGGCATTTTCTGAATCACTTCCAGCTTAATCGCACCCGAAGGGGTCTTGTAAGCTTCTATATTTGCGATCATCTCATTTTTTAGCAACTCATTCTCAATAAGATGCGTATTGATCGAATGAATCGGTTTACCGACCGGATCCAGATCGACCCGTTTTAAATAAGAGATCAGATCTGATTCCGTTACAAAATGTTTATCCAGACTATCCTTTACCACCACGATCAGGTCACGGCACAGATCATCCTGTCTCGTTTCGTGGAAAAAGAATGAAACGAACACAAGGTAGCAAAATAATAACAATGCTACAAATATGGAAATAATCCGGATCACCACGTATTTAAAATCTTTTTAACAGGTTCAACTAACCGGTCAATATCTCCGGCACCTAACATCAGGACAACTTCAAGCGAACGATCCTTCAAAATATCCGGAAGTTCTTCCTTCGTACATACTATTTTTTGAGAGATCGTCACTTTGTCAAAGATAGTCCGGGAAGTGATTCCGGGAAGAGGCTCTTCCCGGGCAGGATAAATATCCAGTAAGATCAGTTCATCCAATAAAGACAGGCTGGCCGCAAATTCATCCGCAAAATCCCGTGTGCGGGAATAAAGATGAGGCTGGAAAATTCCTGTCAGTTTCTTTTCTTTATAAAGTTCTTTTACGGAAAATATACTTTCTTTTAGCTCCGCAGGATGATGAGCATAGTCATCAATTAAAACAATCCGGTCTGTCTTGAGTTGAAAATCAAACCTTCTTTTAGGTCCGGCAAAGGAGGCCATTCCGGCTTTTATCTCTTCCGGAGTAGCCCCATTCAACCAGGCAACAGCCATAGCAGCGACTCCATTCTCTACATTTATTTTGACCGGAACACCCGGTTCCACATGCTCTATCCGGATCCCCGGCCCGACAAAGTCAAAAATGATCTTCCCATTTCCAATCCGGATATTTTCCGCATAAAAGTCTCCGCCCTCTGTCGCAGAATAGGTATATAACCTGACGCCAGGTTGCAGATGGGGAGTCACATCAATGCCTTTTTTCATGATCAATACCCCATCGGGACGGATCAGGGAGGTGAATTTTTCAAAACTTTCCCGGTAAGCTTCCGGCGTACCATAAATATCCAGATGATCCGGGTCCGCAGAAGTAATCACTGCCATATAAGGGGTCAGCCAATGAAAGGAACGATCAAACTCATCCGCTTCAATCACTGTCAGATCATTAGTTTGGGATAACATCAGATTACTATCATAATTCTTCAAAACTCCCCCTAAAAAAGCGTTACAATCTACATGAGATTGTTTCAGCAGATGAGCGATCATAGAGGAAGTGGTCGTTTTTCCGTGCGTTCCGGCCACACACAATCCTCTGGAAGCACGTGTCAGTTCACCCAACACACGAGCTCGTTTCATGATTTCAAAGCCATGGGTTCTGAAATAGGTTAATTCCGAATGAGACTCAGGAACAGCAGGAGTATAAACAATCAATACATGCTGAGGATCCATATATATATCAGGAACACAAGCCACGTCATCTTCATAATGAATTTCAGATCCTTCCCGGTTCAACTGTTCAGTCAATTCAGAAGGAGTCTTATCATATCCACCCACCCGTTTTCCTTTCGATAAAAAATAACGGATTAGCGCACTCATACCGATCCCACCGGCACCAATGAAATAGATCGCTTGTATCTTTGTTATATCCATAATTTGTTTTTCCACTCAGAGCTTGCTTTACGCATGTACGTTCACAAAGCCTTCCTTATTTGTTCTCTATTATTTTTACAATCTCATCTACAATATGTTCCGCACTTTGCCGGAACGCTAAAGTAGCTATATTTTTACTTAATGCAGCAAGTTTAGGATCATCTTTTACCAACTCAACCGCTTTCGGGACCAATTGGTCAACCGCTTCTGGGTCTCTCACCAGCACAGCAGCATCTTTATGGACCAAAGCCAGGGCATTCTTCGTCTGGTGGTCTTCCGAAACATTTGGGGAAGGAACCAGGATAACCGGCTTTGCCAGAATACATAATTCCGAAATAGAACTTGCACCCGCCCGGGAAATCACCAGATCTGCCGCAGCATAGGCATAATCCATACGGGATATAAAATCCGAATACCAGACAGCATCCGCTTTACCCTGATAGGTTTCCATATATTTCCGCGCTTCCGGATAGTAGTACTTCCCGGCCTGCCAGATTAACTGTAAATCTTCATCCAACAGGGTTTCCAACCCTTTTTCTATACTTTGATTAATCGTGCGTGCCCCCAGGCTACCACCGACAATGAGGATCGTTTTCTTTCCGGGAGTAAAACCAAAAAACGCCAAAGCATCCTCCTTTTTCGCAACTGCCTCCTCCAGGTCCATACGAACCGGATTCCCTGCCAGCACAATCCGGTCTGCCGGGAAAAAACGATCCATGTCCTGATAGGCAACACATATTTTAGTGGCCCGTTTAGCTAATAATTTATTGGTTACTCCGGCATACGAGTTCTGTTCCTGTATGAGAGTCGGTACTCCCAACGAAGAAGCCATCCACAGTGTAGGACCACTGGCATATCCACCCACTCCCACAGCAATATCCGGTTTAAACTCCCGGATCGTCTTCCGGGCCAGCCGGAGACTCTTTGCCAGCTTAACCAGCACCTTCACATTCCGGGTCAGATGGGCACGGTCAAATCCGCTGACCGGCAACCCGACAATCCGGTATCCGGCAGCCGGAACCCGTTCCATTTCCATCCGGTCCTCCGCTCCTACAAACAGGATCTCCGCATCCGGGAAACGTTTTTTGATCGTATTGGCAATGGAGATCGCCGGGAAGATATGTCCTCCTGTTCCACCACCACTTATAATTATCCGGTAAGGTCTCATACGGTTTCTGTTTATACCTCCATCGCTACCAAAGGTGGATTTTCTTCCCCTTCCGGCAGCTCTTTCAGTGGTTCGTCTTCCAGTTCCTCCGTTTCCGGTTCATCTTCCTGATTTCCCATATGGGCTCCAAAACGACTGACACTCAGGATCACACCAAAGTAGATACAGGAGATCACCGTAGAAGTTCCACCCCGGCTCACCAGCGGCATCGGTTGCCCCGTAACCGGGATCAGGTTCACTGCCACCGCCATATTGGCTAACGCCTGAACCACCAATAACAACCCGCAACCTAATACTAAGAACTTCGGAAACAGCTTATCACATTTCCGGGCGATCATCCCTACCCGGACTAATAACATAATATATAACAGAAGGACAAATACCCCTCCGATAATACCTAACTCTTCAATAATGATCGCATAAATAAAATCCGAATAGGCCTGCGGCAGGAAATCCCGTTGTTGTCCATGCCCCGGCATCTGTCCGAACAATCCCCCCCGTGCGATTGCGATCTTCGCATGGGATACCTGATAGTTATCATCCGTGATCTCATAGGTTGCCGGATCAATTTTTCTCTCTTTCTCTTTAAATCCTGAAATACGTTCTTTCCAGGTAGCAGCACGGGGAACCACCGATAAATATTCTTTCGGGGTCACGGTCAGGACTAAGATAAACAAACCCAAACCTAACGCCAAAACACCGCCCAGCATAGCGAGGTTCTTAAAGGGTAACTGTCCGATAAACATCATCAGACAACAAACAGCAAACAACATGATCGCTGTGGAAAAGTTTTCCGGCAGGATCAACACACAGGTAAGCCCCACTCCGGTCAGGATCCCGGTAAAGATCTGCTTTTCCGTAAACTTGCCCCGCCTGCTCAACATAAAGGCAACAAAGATAATACAAGCCAGTTTGGCAATTTCTGAAGGCTGGAACTGTACACCCAGTATCTCCAGCCACCGGTGGGCATCATTGGTCCGGACCCCGATAAAAGGAGTCAGGATCAGCAATACCATAGAGACCGGCAACAGCAGGATCAGGACAGGAAAAAACCGGGCAGGAATATTATGGATCAGCAGAATAAGCACAAATCCTCCTAACAAAAACGAAGCATGACGAACAATAGGCGCCCAGTGATTCGCATTTTTATAGGCGATCGTACTGGTCGCGCTAAACACTTCCACCACAGAAATAAGGCACAGGAACATAAAGATGATCCATATCACCCGGTCTCCCTTAAATAGTTTATTTGCCAGATCCATATAAGTTTACCATTTTATTTTATAGATTGCGTACACACGTCTTAAACTGATCACCTCTGTCTTCATAGCTTTTGAACAGATCAAAGCTTGCACAACAAGGAGAAAGGAGTACCGTATCTCCCTTCTGAGCCAGCTTATAAGCTTTCGACACCGCCTCCTGCATGGAGCCGGCATCTTCGATCAAATCCACCTTTCCGTCAAAGAATTGGTGGAGTTTGCTATTATCCGCTCCCAGAAAAATAAGTGCGCGGACTTTCTGTTTCACCACTTCCTCTATTTCGGTATAATCATTTCCTTTATCAGTTCCTCCAAGGATCAGCACCACTTTAGTCATCACACTTTGCAAAGCGTACCAACAGGAATTTACATTGGTGGCTTTGGAGTCATTTATGTAATCCACTCCTCTCACACGGGCTACCTTTTCCAGACGGTGCTCCACACCGGTAAAATCACTCAGGGAAGCCCGGATCTGTTCATCCTGAATATCCATTACCTTGGCTGCGATTGCTGAAGCTAAGGAATTATACAAATTGTGCGTTCCCGTCAAAGCTAATAAATCCTGATCCATAGTAAACATTCCATTTAAGGTTTCCAATTTTATCTGTTTGTTCCCGACATATCCTTTTATCCCTTCTTCATAGGATTCAGCAAAAGGATAGAGCGTGGCAGCCGGTTTACGGGCAGCCACTTCACGGGTAATGACCGGATCATCCGCCCAGTAAATAAAAGCATCCTTTTCCGTTTGATTCTGAAGAATACGGAATTTGGCATCCACATAATTCTGCATTTCGTAGTTGTACCGGTCAAGATGATCTGGTGTAATATTAAGCAGGATCGCTATATCCGCCTTAAAATCATACATGTTATCCAACTGGAAACTACTCAGTTCAATCACATAGACTGCATGCGGATCCTCTGCGACCTGCAAAGCCAGGCTATTTCCTACATTCCCTGCCAGACCGACATCCAGACCTGCCTCTTTTAAAATATGATAGGTCAGCATGGTAGTCGTTGTTTTTCCATTGCTACCTGTGATACAGATCATTTTCGCATCCGTATAGCGTCCGGCAAACTCGATCTCTGAAATGACAGGGATCTCCCGTTCGATCAGTTTATGTATGATCTGCGCCTGATCGGGTATCCCCGGACTTTTGATCACCTCCTCCGCTTCCAGAATGAGGGATTCCGTGTGCCCGTTCTCTTCCCAGGCAATCCCATGTGAATCCAAGAGTTCTTTATATATGGGTTTGATGGTGGAAGCATCTGAAAGAAAGACATCAAAGCCCTGCTTTTTAGCCAACACAGCAGCACCTGCTCCGCTTTCACCTCCACCTAATATCACGATATTCTTTTTCATTTATCTTACTTTTAACGTAACGATCGTCACCACGGCCAGAATAATACCGATCAGCCAAAAACGCACCACGATCTTGGACTCCGGCACAATGTTATACGGTTTCTGCAATAAAGCCTCAATACCAGCCATACCAGGCTTCTGAAAATGATGATGAAGAGGGGTCATTTTAAAGATCCTTTTCCCCTGTCCATACTTCTTTTTAGTATATTTGAAATAGGCCACCTGCATCATGACGGAAACACTTTCCACCAAAAAGATTCCACATAAGATAGGGATCAGCAACTCTTTCCGGATTATAATAGCAAACACCGCAATGATTCCACCCAGCGTGAGACTTCCCGTATCTCCCATAAAGACCTGCGCAGGGAAAGCATTATACCACAGAAAACCGACTGTCGCCCCGATAAAGGCAGCCATAAATATAACTAATTCCTCCGCACCCGGTATAAACATAATATTGAGGAAAGAGGCAAACTCCGCATGGGAAGACATATACGCCAATATACCCAACGCAACCCCTATAATCGCAGAGCTACCCGCCGCCAGACCATCTAAGCCATCTGTCAGGTTCGCACCGTTGGATACAGCTGCCACCACCAAAATGGTCATAAGAACAAATACGATCCAGGTCGCCTCTGCTTTATATTTTCCGGTCCATTCCACTAAGGAAGTATAATCAAAATTATTATTCTTCAGGAAAGGGATGGTGGTTTTAGTGGATTTAGTCTCATTCGGATTGAAATTCACTGTCTCCACCCGGTCTTCTGCCCCTTTCACTTCTATGTTTTCACGGATTACCACATCCGGACTTAAGAACAGGACCATACCGACAATAAAACCCAGACCTACCTGAGCGATGATCTTAAAACGTCCGTGTAGTCCCTCCTTATTTTTTTTGAATACTTTAATATAATCATCTGCAAACCCTAAACTACCTAACCAGACCGTTGTGAACAACATCAGCCAAACATAAATATTATCTAACCTGGCACATAAGATCGTGGGTAACAGGATAGCAATGATAATAATCACTCCCCCCATGGTAGGAGTCCCTGTCTTTTTCATCTGCCCTTCCAGACCCAGATTACGGACCACTTCACCCACCTGCAATTGCTGCAACTTATCAATAATATGCCGGCCGATAGTAGTGGAAATGATCAGCGAAAGCAGAAATGCCAGTCCGGAACGAAAGGATACATATTTAAATACCCCGGCACCCGGCAGATCAATCTGATCCAGATAGTTAAAAAGATAATAGAGCATATCGTCTTACTTATTATTGAGTTGCAAAAATTTCCCTTAATTTCTCCCGGTCATCAAAATGATGTTTCACCCCTTTAATTTCCTGATAATCTTCATGACCTTTACCAGCGACCAGGATCACATCTCCTTTTTTCGCCAGCATCGTAGCCGTTTTGATCGCCTGCGTACGGTCTGTTATGCACAGGGTACGTTCCAGATCTTCTTTAGACAAACCGGCCACCATATCCTGAATAATATCTTCCGGTTCTTCATTGCGTGGATTATCAGAGGTCAGAATTACCTGATCACTCAAACGGGCAGCCTCTTTCGCCATGATCGGGCGTTTTCCCTTATCCCGGTTCCCTCCGGCACCTACCACCGTAAGAATCCGTCCTTTTCCTTCCAGTACTTCATGAATACCATTCAGCACATTCACCAACGCATCCGGTGTATGCGCATAATCCACAATCGCCGTATATCCTTTCGGAGACGGGATCGTTTCAAAACGTCCCGAAACAGATCGCAACATACTTAAAACAATTAAAACCTCCTCCGGTTCTTTCCCTAAAGCGATCGCAGCCCCATATACTGCTAACAGATTATAGGCATTGAAACGTCCGACAAAATGGACAAACACCTCCCGGCCGTTGATTACCAACCCCGTACCATCAAAATGAGACTCCAATATTTTTCCTTTAAAGTCCGCCATGGTCCGTAGCGAATAGGTCAACTTTTCCGCAGATGTATTCTGTAACATCACTAAGCCGGTTTTATCATCCGCATTGGTAAGCGCAAAAGCGGTAGAAGGGAGATCATCAAAAAACTTTTTCTTGGCCTTCAGATAATTTTCCACCGTCTTATGATAGTCCAGATGGTCGCGGGTCAGATTCGTAAAAATCCCCCCATCAAAAGAAAGTCCACTGATCCGCTTTTGATCTACGGAATGAGAGCTTACTTCCATAAATACATATTCACAGCCGGCTTCCACCATACGAGCCAACAGACTATACAGCGTAACCGGATCCGGAGTGGTATGCTCCGTCGGGATTGCTTCTCCATCAATATAGTTGCACACAGTGGAAAGTAATCCTGTCTTATGCCCCATCCTGCGGAACATCTCATATAATAAAGTGGCGATTGTTGTCTTTCCGTTTGTTCCGGTCACACCGACCAGCCGGACCTGTTCAGAAGGATGACCGTACCAGGCAGATAGTAATTTACCCAACATATCCGCGGAATCCTTCACCACCAGAAAAGTAGTCTTTCCCTGTAATCCTTCCGGGATCTCTTCACAGACTACCGCCGCTGCTCCTTTTTCCAAAGCGCCTTGTATATATTGATGCCCGTCAACCGTGACCCCTCTGACTGCAACAAACAGGGAACCGGCTTCTACTTTCCGGGAATCCGATTGAATATTCTTAATATCCGGATTATCTATTCCGGTTGTTTCATAAACACCTGCTTCCCGGATCAATCTTTTCAGCTCCATAACTTCTTGTTTTATTTCAATACCAGATTAACGGTTTGTCCTTTTGAAGCCCGCTGTCCCGGAGAGATGGATTGGGAAACCACTCGTCCCATGCCACTCAGCGAAACCTGCAAACCTGCACTTTCCATTAAAAAGACAGCATCCTTCGCCCCCATGCCTATCACACGGGGAACCAGCCCTTCCTGCATCCGTACATCTTTCAGCTTCAACCGGCCTTCACCAACCTCAGCCATCACCCAGTTTGTCTCAGCACTGTCCGTATCTAACTTCAGTTTAAACTTACCTGTTACTTTTTCCAGCGCTTCCAGATCTCCGGCCTTTGGAGTGGGCTGCAAAACAGCAGTAGAATCCACAGCTATTTTCCGTATATCAAAAGCCATATGATTGGAATAAATCTTTTCTGCGATATTTTTTACTACGACTCCGGACATCGTTCCTCCGGAAGGATATCCGATCCGGGGTCTACGGATCACTACAATACAGCTATATTTCGGTTCGTCCGCCGGAAAATATCCGCAAAAAGACACCTGATGCCCACTGGTACGATAAACCCCACCTGTAGCGATCTGTGCCGTACCTGTTTTACCAGCTATCCGGATCGCATCCGAACGGACGGCAGAGCCGGTTCCGTTCTCTACTACTCCGATCAACATATCCTTAATAATATCCAACGTCTGTTTGGAGCAGATGGAAGGTTTGATCACTTCCGAGGAAAAACTCTGTACTGTTTTTCCATTTTCCAGGATTTCTTTTGTAAACATCGGACGTACCATCTTTCCATTATTAGCAATTGCATTAAAGAAAGTCAGCGTATAGATCGGAGGAACCTGTGTTTCATACCCGAAAGACATCCAGGGAAGAGTCGTTTTAGACCAATAGAGTGCCGTATCGTTTGGCATACGGATCTTCGAACGCCCGGCCCCCGGGATTTCTAATTTCAGATCCGCATTCATTCCCACCCGGTAAAGCCCCTCTACAAATTTCGTGGGATTATTTTCATACCCTTTCAGGATAATCTTAGCCACCCCAATATTGGAAGAGTACCAGATCGCCTGGGCTGCACTGATCCGGCCATAACCTCCCCGGTTCATATTGTGGTCAGTCATCCGGGCTCCTTTATACATATAAATTCCATTCCCGACATCTACCGTATCATCCGGATGACAAATTCCATCCTCTAATGCGACCATCATAGAAGCCACTTTAAACGTAGAACCCGGTTCAATCTCATCCGCTACCGCATGATTCTTTGTTTCCGCATAGACCCCTTCCCGGATACGCCCCATATTGGTAATGGCTTTAATCTCCCCGGTGGCCACTTCCATCACGACAGCCGTTCCGGATTCCGCATCAATGGATTTAAGCATGTCCACTAATGACTTTTCTGTGATATCCTGGATATCAATATCAATGGTAGTACGGATATCCATCCCGTCAATAGGTTCAATCTCGGTCACATTGGTCCATGCACCCGCCAGGCGGCGTACGGAACTCAACCCGGATTGTCCTCTTAACAGGGAATCATATTGTAACTCCAGCCCATTCTTTCCCTTTGTGATCCCGGAAGATTCGATCTCTCCGTAAATATCACCGATTGTCCGGGAAGCAAGCGAACCAAAGGGTTTGGAGCGTTGCACCATTTCCTTTGTATAAAAACCACTTTTATATCTGCTTTGATTCAGAAAGGGATATTTCCGGATCTCTTTCAGATCGGAATAAGAGACCTGTTTTTCATACACCAGGTATTGCCGGCTCTTACTTTTATAACCTTTCATCAGATACTCTTTATATCCGGCCGGTGTGCGGTTTCTGAATTTGCGTGAAAGATAATGGGCCAATGAGTCTACCCCCTGTGTTTTGGAGGTCAGGAAAGTATCCGCAGCAAAACCATCTGCCCGGAAATCAAGATACATATAATATTTAGGGACACTGGTAGCCATCAGTTTACCATCTGAAGAGTAGATATTTCCTCTACCCGGCAACACGAGGCGATCCGGGCGTTTCTGCTTTTCAGAGATCTGCATCCAATTCTCTTTTTCGACAAAAGCTGTTTGAAAAGCACGGAACAGAATGCCTACTGCTACTAATCCCAGTAACACTACCACCACAAAATAGCTTACCAATATACGGCTATCTTTAGGAGCCATATCCTTCGCATCGATCTCCTCAGACATATTTTATTTATATAGTTCATAAGGGGGGAGTTTTTGCCCCTTCCAAATCAATACCTTGTTCCTGTACTAATAATTCAATTTGTGACTGACGGCTATTTCCCGTCAATTCAGAAGAGATAGACAGCGCTTCAAAACGCACGTCTCTTAATTGCTGCTGTAGCCGGTCTATTTCCCGCAGTTTCTGCATACAGGTATACCGGTTTCCAATAAAAAAGAAGATAAGCACCACCACCAGCACGATCATCCGGGTGTGACGGATGATAAAATCCTCTGTCAGGATTCCACCTCCCAACACATATAAGATCGAGAGTCTTTTTTCTTTTTTCTTTACTTTTTTACGTTGTTTGGTCTCTTCCATATACCAATTCAGATGTTATCGTTTCTCAGCAATCCTCAACTTCGCACTCCGGGAGCGGGGATTTTCCTCAATCTCCCTATCGCCGGGAATAATTACTTTGTTATTAACCAACCGGAAAGGGGAGTTTATATTTCCAAAAAAGTCCTGCTCCATCTTTCCCTGAAAGTTTCCGGTTTTTAGAAAATTCTTAACCAAACGATCTTCCAGCGAGTGATAAGTGATCACAACCAAACGCCCCCCTGGCTTCAGTACTTTCAAAGCCTGCTCTAACATTTCTTTCAGGGCGGTCATCTCATTATTCACCTCTATCCGCAAGGCCTGGAATACCTGTGCTAAGAATTTTTTTTCCTTATCCTTTCCTCCAAACGGTCTGATAATATCCAGTAACTCTTCAATGGTCTCTATATTCTTCGCTTCTCTTGCCCGCACGACTGCAGCCGCAATCTTCCGGGCCGTCTTTAATTCTCCGTAAAAATAAAATATATCTGCCAGTTTCTCTGCCGTATACGTGTTCAGTATATCCGCGGCGGTCAACCCTGCCCGGGTATTCATCCGCATATCTAATTGACCGTCAAACCGGAAAGAGAAACCACGGTCTTTATCATCAAAATGGTGTGAAGAAACTCCCAGATCCGCTAACAGGCCATCTACCTGCTCCAATGCATCATGATAGCGCATAAACTGATAGAGATAACGGAAATTACTCCGGACAAACACAAAACGGGGATCCGCAGGAATATTCTGTTCAGCATCCGCATCCTGGTCAAAACCATATAAACGTCCCCGTTTGCCCAATCGTTTCAGTATTTCACGGGAATGTCCACCCCCACCAAACGTAACATCCACATAGACTCCATCCGGTTGGATCGCTAACCCTTCCAGACTTTCTTCTAACATCACCGGTATATGATAGTGAATCTCTTTACCTTCCATCTTCCTCTATATGAATACAACTAAAACACTAATTCACAGGGATCTAAAATTATTTCAATAAAGAACCTTACCCATTAGAGGGTAAAATTAAAACATTTCTATAAATCTTCACATATAATTCTGACGGAAAAATACAAAAAGTTTTCAACAGGTACACTCATCACATTCAATTATTTTTGAAAAAGTAAATAGCTTATAATCTGATAGATGTATCTCACAACTTAAACCAATAGTTTCAGGCCCTTACTAACTCCCTTTCCGGAAAGAAAAAGGTGCTCCTATAGAAGAAAAAAGTCAGGATTTGGTTATAAATGGCAAAAATGTATGGATGGTCCTGATTTTTAATTATAACTTTTATCTTTGCTATGGACAATGATAACACATACATGACTCAACGAGAGAATATCCGGTTAGATGTCAGACAAATACTTGAACAGAAAGCTCCATCCATAGCCTCTAAATTGCCAGGCTTTGTGGTGAACTATCTGATCCGGACCATCCATCAGGATGAACTAAATGACATCTTGTCCCGATACCATGATAAAGAAGGTGTAGATTTTATGCAGGAACTGGTAAAGTACTTCGGATTAACCCTTGAGTTAGTCGGCGAAGAGAATCTTTCTGCAAACGGACGTTTTATTTTTGCATCCAATCATCCGTTAGGAGGACTGGATGGAATCTGCCTCTCTGCTATTTTAGGAAAACACTACGAGGGTAATGTCCGGTATCTGGTAAATGATCTGTTATTATACATCCCCAACTTACAATCTATTTTTATTCCTATCAATAAACATGGAAAACAAGGCAGAAAGGCTGCCCGGATCATGGAAGAGACCTATGCCTCTGACAATCAAATCATCACATTCCCCGCAGGTTTATGCTCCCGTAAGAGCGGAGGAAGAATAGAAGATCCTGAATGGAAAAAGTCATTTATTCAAAAAGCAGTTGAATATAAACGGGATATTGTTCCCATTTATTTTGAAGGACGTAACTCCGATTTCTTTTACCGCTTTGCCAATATTCGTAAATCCACAGGAATCAAAATGAATTTCGAGATGCTTTATCTCCCGGATGAAATGTTCAAAAGCAAAGGCAAAACATTTCGTATCCATTTCGGAAAAACCATACCATGGGAAACTTTTGACCAAAGTAAAATATCCCCCCGGGAATGGGCACAATGGGTAAAGAATATTACTTACAAACTTAACAAATAACTGTCAATTTCACTTTCTTATGCAAGACATTATTAACCCCGTCGACAGATCACTTCTCAAAGCAGAGCTTACCAAAGAAAAATTGCTCCGGAAGACCAATAAATCCAACAATGAAATTTATATTATTACCGCACATGACTCTCCGAATGTCATGCAGGAAATAGGCAGGCTACGGGAAGCTGCTTTCCGCCATTATGGGGGTGGAACAGGGAACCCGGTAGATATAGATGAATTTGACACCATGGAAGATGCCTACCGGCAACTCATCGTATGGAGTGCGGAAGATGAACAGATATTAGGAGGATACCGTTTTTTATGCGGTGCAGATGTCCGGTTTGACGCGAATGGAAAACCCATGTTAGCGACTTCTCATCTATTTAACTTTTCTGATACGTTTATCCGGGAATATCTCCCCTATACGGTTGAATTAGGACGCTCATTTGTTACCCTTGAATTCCAGTCTACCCGTGCCGGAAGTGCCAAGGGGTTATTTGTTTTGGATAATTTGTGGGATGGATTAGGAGCCTTGTCTGTGATTGACCCGACATTGAAGTATTATTTTGGGAAAGTGACTATGTATAATACTTACAATACAGAAGCCCGGAATATGATCCTGTACTTCCTGAACCAGCATTTTCCGGATATAGAACAACTCATTACGCCGATCTATCCACTACAAACAGATATGGACCTGGCTAAAATGAAAGTATTATTCCAGGGAGATGATTTCAAAGCAAATTATAAGATCCTGAATACGGAAGTCCGGAAATTTGGTATCAATGTTCCTCCTTTGGTAAGTGCTTATATGAGCTTATCACCTAAAATGCGGGTTTTCGGAACGGCTGTTAATCATGAATTCGGTGAAGTGGAAGAAACAGGTATCCTGATTGCAATCAATGAAATATTAGAAGATAAAAAGAAACGGCATATTGAAACCTACCTGAAAGAGGAATGCCAGTCTGCTGACCTGATCCGCAAAGCGGATTATTAGGATTACCCTGGAATTTTTTTCAGGTATTCACCTATTCACCTGTCATTAAGTATTTGTCCACGAAACAGATACGGTGCATACCTGGTGAATACCCAACGCACCAGGTATTCACCTCTATACCATAGGGAAGTTCCGGAGTGCATACTACGTGGCGGAAAGCTGCAGAGAAACTATCCGTAGGGTGTAGAGGGTAGCGCGATCAGGTGCCTACCTAACCATGGATAAAGTAGGTACCTAAGGGTGCCAGGGTGTAGAGGGTAGCGATAGTTTTCCTGCACCACCTCATGATTACTTCATGGATACAGCCTTCCTGGTATAGGGTCTTCCGGATAGTGATTAGTGTTGGCCGGAAGATTTACCATGTCGTTAAATATGTGAATTTCAGAGTATCTATTCCCCTCTGGAGAGGGGTTAGGGGTGTGTTACAGATATAACTGGCTTATGAATTACGATTGCCCGGTTCATTTTTGGTTCCATTGGGATCCTAAAGGAATAAAAATAGCTGTAATTCCTGCCTCTTTATTTCCGTGACACACCCCCTGCCCCTCTCAAGAATCTGTGTAAAAACACTTATCGTTCATCGATAAAGTTACAAATCGTAAGGAAGTACCCCGAATGGGGCGCCATGTGAATAACCCCGGGTGTAACCCGGGGTAACAGCTACCCGCTCTTTTGTGCACCCCAAATGGGGTGCAACCCTTTCCGGGTTGATACAGAGAGGGATTCTACCGACCCCGGGTTTCACCCGCGGTTATTCACAGGCAACCCCATTCCCTTAGTTTGCATTAGATTTATCTTAAAAAGAAAAGGATAGTAAATATCTGG
>JAJQEE010000175.1:0-20809 GCA_021201865.1 Tannerellaceae bacterium
GTTCTTCTTTAAGACAACTTAATATATAATACATAGCAAATATACGAGAGGGGAATAAGAATGATGAAGTTCACCTATTTATCTACATGGTAAATTTTCCGACTACCCCTGATTTGCAATTCCCTTCGACCCAAGTTATGTTCTTCTAATAGTTATTTTACATTTTTTCAGTCACCCGTCACTTTTTCACCTGTAAAATCCTTATTATTAACCCAATAACCCTTCTAAAAAAGGTGACTGAGAAAGTGACTGAGAAATCTCAGTCACTTTCTCCGCTCTCATTTCAACCGGAAAATAGAGTTTTTTTGCCGGATCCATTCCCTGACCAAACGGAATAAAACCTCACCAGTTCCCCGCACAGGCGGGGACCGCAGAGGAAGGGACGGTTCTCATATAATTAAAGGATTAAAACCGCGGGTTCTCAGGCGGTCCCCGCCTGCGCGGGGAACTACGGCTTTTTATTTTTAGTCTTTTTATCTTGCAACAGGCATAAAATCAATACAATGGATGTGAGGATTTGGCTTTAGGCCGATCTTCGATTGCAATCCGAACCTCTCCGGGTATAAGGATCTCCAGATCCGGAACCGTAGGTCGGCCTTAGCCAATCTACGAAATACCTATTCACAAAGAATAAAAAGTATAGAAAAGCGGATCACAGATCCTTATACTCAGCAGGCGGGGATCACAGACCCCCTTCAACCTATACTATTATTGATTGTTTATCAGTTAATTATTATTTAGCTAAAATCTTCCGGCCATCCCTTCCGGGTCATCCGACGGTTGTAAGGAAACAGGGAATCTTTTTCCCAGGGATGCGGGTTTTATATAATAAGGATGAAATAGTCATATACTACAGGAATGGTAACAGGTATCCTATCATCCCTTATCCGGAAGGTCAGGACCTCCTGACTTTTTCATGCGATCTCCTTAGGTTGAAGGTCAGGAGGTTCAAGGTTGAACATCGGGACCTTCAACCTTGAACCTCCTGACCTTCAACCCTGTACTCCCTGTGGTTTAACCTAACAGACTGGAATAAGGGGAACAGTTGGTGATGTATAGAAGGATACGCTCTCCGGAGTATCCACTTACTGTCTCTTTATCTTCAGGAATATCTACAAAAGTGACCGGAAAGTGACTGAGAAATCTCAGTCACTTTCTCAGTCACCTCTTTTTTGAAGGTTATTAAATTAATAATAAGCATTTTACAGGCAAAAAAGTGACGGATGACTGAAAAAACACAAAATAGTTAGTGAGAAGAATATCCGGTTATCCCGGACTTTTTACTTTCCGGTCGGAATAGGCAGAAAGGATCAGGGAAAGGGCTCCGTCGCCTGTGACATTACAGGCTGTTCCGAAGCTGTCCTGCAAAGCGAAGATAGTCAGCAGCAAAGCCGTTCCCGATTCGTCGAAGCCCAGGACAGAGATGACGATTCCCAAAGAGGCCATTACAGTTCCACCGGGAACACCGGGAGCACCGATTGCGAATACAGCCAACAGGAGGATGAATACAAGCATTGTGGAAACAGGAGGTAAACTTCCATAAAGTATCTGGGAGACGGTCATCACAAAGAAAACCTCCGTCAGAACAGAACCACACAGATGAATATTGGCAAACAGGGGGATGGAAAAGTCCGTCACATCTTTCCACAGAATATCACTCTGATTCGCCGACTTCAGTGCCACCCCCAGCGTAGCCGCCGATGACATCGTACCCACGGCCGTAAAATAGGCAGGCCCGTAATGCTTCAACACCCGCCAGGGATTCTTTCCGGCATATAACCCGGCGATCCCATACAGAAAAGCAAGCCACACAAAATGGCCGGCTAAGATCACCGAAATTACTTTCAGGAAAACAGGTAACTGATTGTTCAGGGCCCCTTCATACGTCAATATACAAAAATTGGCTGCGATAAAGAAAGGCAGGACCGGTATCAAAATACGGTTTACCATCGCCAGAACGATCTTTTGCAGTTCATCCAGTAACTTTTCAAAAAAGCTCCGCTTTCGTCCAGATCACCGCCAATCCCAGGGTCAGAGACAAAAACAAGGCGGACATGACCGGCATGATCGCAGGAATGTCTAACTGAAAGAACAGTCCGGGAACACTCCGGACCCCTTCTGTCACAGACGCCACCTGAAAAGCCGGGATAAGTTCATAGCCCAGTAACATAGCAAACACAGCACTCCCCACAGAAGAGAAATAGGCCAGGACCAATGCCAGCGTCAACAGCCGGGAAGCATTACTTTTCAGTTTGGTTATGGAAGGAGCCACAAACCCTAAAATAATAAGCGGGACCATAAAAAAGATGATCTGCCCCAGGATATATTTAACCGGAACAACAGCAGTAATCACCTTTTCGGAAGCGAAAGATCCTAAAAAGATCCCGGCCGCCACGCCCAGTACTAAACGAACCGTCAGGTTAGAGAATATTTGTTTCATCTGTTTCTTTCTAAATAGGACTTCAAAAATAATCATAAGAAAGAACGCAGCTACAAAAACCGCGTTCTTCTTTCATCCTAAACAATCTTTTTACATGAAGTCTTTTAAAAACACACTTTTTACTATTAACAACTAATCAAGGGCAAAGATAATGGCTTTCCCAGTGGCCCGGAATACCACATACAGGGTATTTTTGAGACAGCAACCAAAAGACTTATTAAGGAATCTTAGGTTTTATAAAATCCGGCCATTCGCTTAATATTAACTAACAGGAATCCAGCACCTAACGGTAAAAAGTTAAATATGTATTCTTTTTAACTTTTAAGCCATCTTTTTAAACAAAAACTCCTATAGGGGTGTTAGAAAGTACATTACAGGAAACATCAGTTCTGAACAGAGATGTACAACCGGAACAAGAGCTGTTTCCGTAGTAGAGAACATTTATTTTACAAAACCTGACTATGAAAAGAATTCGAAGTATATGGATAGTAATGCTCTTACTATCAATCCACTATTCTTGTATAAAGGAAGATCGTGATCTGTCCGATTGCTATCAGAAAATCATTATCGAATTTGACTGGAGCTTAGTGCAGCAACAGCAACGGGTAGATGAGAAGGTGGAGGTGATCATTACCGACGAAGCAAATCATTCCTCTGAAATGCTCATTGACCGGGAGGGTGCCGAAGTAGAACTGATGCCGGATATGTATGAGTTCGTCGGAGATGAAACCCATGAAAATGTCATCCTGCAAAGATGCACACTGACAGTCCGGACAGGGGCTGACGGGAACTATCTCGAACCGGCCTATTTCACAGGGGGATCTGTTGAAAAAGAGATCAACCTGACAGATGTCGTTCAGATCGTAACCATTCCGATGCGGCAACAGACCCGTGACCTGATCATCCGGGTTATTTTCCACGGGGAACTCCTTCCCTATATCTCAGGACTGGATGCCGTGATTTCCGGCATTACTATGTCCAGGGAGATCAACGACGGATTCCCTCCGG
The DNA here is from genome assembly GCA_021201865.1 of Tannerellaceae bacterium. Lineage (GTDB taxonomy): Bacteria > Bacteroidota > Bacteroidia > Bacteroidales > Tannerellaceae > UBA4116. Next base: position 3,449 of record JAJQEE010000175.1, read on the forward strand.
TAGACAATGTGACCGTACCGCCGGCTTATATTACTTCCACGGTAGATTATAGCTTTGTGCAGACAGAAGCCAATCTTTTCACTGACCGTCATACGCTTTTAGGTATAGACGGGAACTCTTCCCAGATACTCAATTTCAGCCTTCATTATAACAACGGGAACAACGACAGGTCTTTATCCATAGACGTCACAGACGACATGGAGGGATTCCACACCGTCAATATCTATGAACCCTGGGTGTTGGAGTTTGAATTAGGGATGGGTCCGGAAAGCTTCACCGCTACGATCGAAAACTGGCGTGCAGGTCCTGAATCCGTATTAATTGCTCATTAATAAATCAATATATATAAATCATTCTAAATAAAATAAGTTATGAAACATATAGTAGGAAAAACATTTCTTCTGGCAGCTTCCGTAATCGCGTTAGGAGCATGTAACAGTGATGATGACAAAAATGAAAATGTAATGCTGGATAAAACAGCGATCACCATACATACAGGGATTGCCACCAAGGCAACAGATACGACCTGGGAAAGCGGGGATGCCATCGGGGTGTATATGTATAACCCGGATACAACCGCCATTATAAATAACCAGACCAACTTTAGATATGTCACCTCCCAGACCCGGGATACGGCCACATTCGTAGGAGCCTCTGCAGACCAGATCCTCTATTTCCCGCAGAACGGGGATAATATCCGTCTGAAAGCCTATTATCCTTATAATACAAGTCTGTCAGGCAGTAATTACCAATATCCGCTGAATGTCTCTCAACAGACTACTCTGCAGAATATTGACCTGATGACTGCTGTGCATACAACCGGATTTAATAAAAATGATGCGAATGTACACCTGCATTTCTACCACCGGATGACCAAACTTATTTTCATCCTGGAAAGAGAAGATGCAGATGACACTGTGGATTTCACGGATTGCACACTGACAATTGGAGGAATGTATAATCAGGGTACGTATGAAATCTTTGATAACCGTTTCTTAGATGATTATTCCAACCAGGCCACCATCACAGTTCCACAGAGAGCGACCGATGGTCAGGATACGGAAGCCGGGGATACCCGTATCGCTATCGTATTCCCACGTCCGGCCGGAGCAGGAGTGACCTTTACATTCACCACCACCAGCGGAGATACCTATGTAGCTGAAATGAGTGAAGACCTGGATTTATTATCCGGATACCAATATACGTTCATTATTACGCTGTCTAAAAATGCGGTTACCAATGTTACTGCTGATATTGAGCCATGGAATGACGGTGGCACAGAAGAATATGAAGCCCGTTAAGGAACCTTCAAACAAATTTAAAACCGTAGAATAATGAAACATATACTTTATCGACTACTTACGGTCCCGTTTCTTCTTTCGATGTTTGTGATCTACTCTTGTAGTGATGAAACAGGCAAAGACAATGAAAGAGTCGAATTAGGAGACGCCGGGGTCCATGTGGAAGGAAGTAATGCCCCCCCGGGCTGCCGATTCAGACTGGCAGTCCGGCGATGCGATCGGACTGACGATGTACGATGAGAATTTCGCAGCACCCATCAATGGCGTGTATAATTCCCAATACGTCACCACAGCGCCTGATCTGGGAATTTTCAATCCTGCCACAGAAGATCAAACCATCTATTTCCCGCAGAATGGAAATAATGTCGGCTTCACAGCCTACTATCCATATCAGGCAGGGATCACTTCCAATATGTTGTTAGACTGGTCCGTATCGGATCAGTTAGTGCTGCCGGACATTGACCTGATGACCGCAGAACACACATCCGGCTATTCAAAAACCACTCCGGATGTTTCCCTCCATTTTCATCACCGGTTGTCTAAACTTATTTTCAACCTGTCGATTGAAAACGATGGTGATTTTGTGTCTCTGGAAGATTGCCAACTGACACTGAAAGGAATGTATACCTCCACCACCTACGACCTTTTCAACGATGAGTTTGTAAGCATCACGAACGAAGAGAATATCTCCGTTCCGCAGCGTGACACCGAAAGTGACAACTACCGGGAAGCGATCGTACTTCCCCGGGACGCAGCAGATGGGATTGAGTTTGAATTCGTTACCTCCACCGGTGATACCTATACGGCCTATATGAGCCCGGATCTGGCCCTGGAAGGAGGGCATCAGTATACCTTCAACCTGACCCTGACCCGGACACCCATTACAGTCAGTGCCATCATCGAACCGTGGCAACCCGGAGGCACTTACAACTATGATATATTGCACGTAAGTACAAAAGCCGGAGAAAGCACCGGCGCAGTGGCAGGTGACGAAATGAATGTCTATATTCAAAGTGCGGATGATGACACCTTCTCCCCGTTAACTCCATTCACCTATTCGGCAACCGGGGAATGGGTTCCGGATACTACTATTTACTGGGAAGACCTGGCACAGGACCCGGCCGTACTGAGAGCATCGATCATTCGGGCTCCGGCACGGAACAATACCCAGCTACCGGACATCCTGATCGCTGATCAACTGTCCGTACCTGCTTACACAGGAGCGAACTTCACCCTACGGCATGCAGCGTCGCAGGTGATCGTGCAGCTTACCTCCTCTACTTTCTCAGAACAGGACATCCGGAATGCGACGCTCACCCTGCCGGATTACCTGACGGGAGGATATGAAAGCCTGGGTACCTTCGTGGAGGGAACCACACGGGCAGACATTCTCGTGGACCGTTCCGACCTGACGAATGGGATTGCCATTTTCCAGCCGCAAACCATCTCCGGTTCAGATCCGCTGCTACGGGTCAACATCAACGGAAGAGATTATGAGGCAACAGAACCGAACGGATTCACATTTGAAGCAGGGGTGGCCTACCGCATCCTTGTCAATGTAGGAAAAACAAGGCTGACCGTCAGTGTAACTGTAGTAGACTGGATATACAGAGATATAGAACTGGATGCCGTAACCATCGGAACCAGCGTTTCCGGCGGAACCGGGGTCAACAATGGTGAACAGTTAATCCTTTATTATGGAGATGACACCTCCCGTGAAAGGCTGAATACCTATACCTATGTAGCCGCAACGGATTCGTTCACCTCTACCACTCCTACGTACTGGGAATCCCTTCCGGATCCGACACATTTCTATGCATCCATTACCAGAGACGGTTATAACGGAACCAACCAGATCCCGGATTACTTAGTAGGAGATACAACCGTAGCTGCCAGTGACGGCGTTCATTTCACACTCCGGCATGCAGCCGCCCAGGTAGTCGTAGAATTAACATCCAACGATGGCACTTTCACGGAAGCAGAATTACAGGCCATGAACCTCACTCTTCCGAACTACCGGATCGGTGGTACGTTGGAAGATGGCGTTTTTGTACCCAACCTCACTTCCACAGGCAACATTGAAATGTTTAAAACCGATAGCACTGCCATTGCATTGATCCAGCCACAGGACCGCACGAACGGATCACCCGTGGTAGAGATCCGGTCCGCAAACCGGACCTATACGGCCACCCATGACCAGACCATCAATTTCGAGGCAGGTGTTACCACGCTGTTAACCGTAGATATGAGTAAAACAGAAGTAACACTGAGTGCAACGGTACTGGGATGGGAAGAGGGACAGCGAATTACGATGACTGCTTCCACGGTCACCGTGACAGGAACCTTGCAGGGTACGGACAGTTTCTTCTATGGTAAAAACATTTACCTTTACTATCCGGCCACTGATCCGGGGACGCCTCTTACCTATACTTATAGTCTGAACGCAAGCGGGGACACCGTATGGAGTGGAACTCCTATTTACTGGGATGATATTGTCAACAATAACCTGAATATAACCGGAGTATATTCTCCGTTAGCTGAGGAACCTACTGTCACCGGAACGACCTTCCCGTGGACAATCGGAAGAATCCAGGATGATGCGAATATTGACTATTACGACCGGTCGGATCTCCTGATGAGTAATCTGAAGTTAACGCAGCCACAACCGGCCAATTTCCTGTTCCGGCATGTGACCAGCAAAGCGATTATCAAGCTGGTTCCCGGCACTGGATTTGAGGGAGTGACGAGCTTCCCGGGAGCAACTGTCCGGTTGCTGGATTTCAACCTGAAAGGATTGGCAGACATTTCCACAGCCACCATCACCAGTTCGAGCGGACCGGATAATGTGACTCCCAAAACAGAAACGGATGGGGTGCAATACAGTGCCCTGGTGATGCCTCAAAACAAAGCCGTAGGAGATACGATCTTATCCATTACACTGGCCGAATATCCGGACACTCCATTCTATGGAGTACTGACCGAAGCACTCTCCTTTGAAGGAGGAAAGGAGACAGTGATCACCGTAAGGTTAGACAAAACACAGGTTCTGATCTCTGCCAAACTGCAAAACTGGCAGGATGGTGACGAAGGAGAAATCGTGATTAAATAAATCAGCAGGTACATATGAAAAGAATCCATATTATATTATTATCCGTTGCCCTCCTTTTTCCGGCATGCAGCTCAACTGAGGATATTCCGGCCATAGAGGACAACGGCAATACCCCCGGAAACAGAAGTTCCCGGGACAGAAGACCCGGATCCGGACCCGGAAACCCCGGATCCTGAGATTCCGGTGGTCACCGAACCGGGCAGTATCCTGCTTCGGGGAAAAGGACTGGAATCACGGGTAGTGACACGCGCTGTAAGCGATTTTCCCAACGAAGGTAAGATCGGCGTAGTCGCAGCGGAATATACCCCAGGAACGACCGACTGGACCTCTTATCCGGACATTGACAATGCCACGGCCACGGTAGCCACGCAGGACAACAACGGAACATTCTTCTTCTCCTGGCCTGCCGGAGATATTAAATATTATCCGTTTGACGGTAGCCAACTGGTATTCCTGGCCTATAGCCCGCCAGCCAACAACAGCACCGTGGTGCTGGATGCGGACCGGCAGGGACTGGAACTGACACTGGCTGATAATATGCCGGACGTACTGTATGCCACAGACAACGTACAGGTACCCCACTCCAAAGCAGATAGTGTCGTGGATGTAGGAGAATTCCGCCACGCCTTGAGTAAAGTCACCATCCAGTTTGTAGCCAACGGGGACATGAATCCGGATATCCGGCTGCAACAGTTATCCCTGAATACCGGCTATAAATCCGCTCATCTGGACCTGCTGGCCGGAGACAACGGGCTCTCCCTGCATGCGCCGGATTCGTTTTCCTATACACTGATCACCGGGGAGACTGATTTCAGGAACCCTTCTTTCAGTGAGGATCTCTATGTATATCCCGGTACGGAAGATGAGACCACGCTCACAGTCAGTCTTTCCGACGGTTATTTTGAATTTGACAGTGTCTATGCGATCAGCTCTTTTCAAAACCTGACCACGAGCGGACCGATTGTGTTTGAACGGGGGGGGTACACACCATTCTCACCTTTACGGTCGTAGGAACTACCGTTCAGCAACCGGATAACCTCATCATCCTGCAAGGGCAGTTAACCGATTGGGATGATAACGGAAATTATCTAATAGGAATCAAATAAAAGAACAGGAATATGAGAATCAAACTATATATAACAGGGCTTTTCATGGCTCTTTTGATCGGCCAGACCTCCTGCTCTGATGATACACAGGAGAATAGCCCGGGATCCGGAGAAGGAGCGATTGCCCTTTCCGGTATCACGACACGGGCCGGTGCGGCAGATCATCCGGATCTCTATCTACAGGCGGTTGTAGCAGAAGACTCAACCGTAACCTACATCGAACAAACCCCTATCACAGCACCCAACGGACTGCAGGAAACCACTCCTGAATTACTTAATTTCACAGGAGGTTCTCCTTTCTACCCGATCGGGGACAATGAGATCCGTTTCTTCGCCTACACAGGACGAGCCACAGCAACCGGCCTGATGACATTGACCTCCGGCCAGCAACCGGTGAATGATGCCATACTGAGCAACCAGGGATACCGGAACAGTGATATGAGTACATTAACGACCGAAGGGATCGGTACACCGGGGACATCCGAAGACCCGGCGGTCATCCTCCAGTTCCGGCATGTGATGACCCGGCTGGAAGTGATCATCGAAGTGGATGAGACCGAACAACCTGCCTATGTGGATCCTGCTCCCGAATCCATCACCTTTACGATGGATGGGGTCTATCAGACAGGAACCTATCCGATCAACGCACTGGCACCGGTGGCCAATGATGAAACCAGTGCCACGGTAGCGACCCTTCCTTCCTCCCCGGCGGCTTACCAGGTCAAAGAAGGGATCAATTATCTCGTTCCCACCGGGGAAAACCTCGTAGGAAAGACGTTGAATTCGCTGGAAATTGATGATTATACGGCTACCAATGCAGACCTGCAGAACTTCCAGATTACCTATGTGGACGGAAATGGAGACGGGATACTGGTACCCGGATATGCCTACACCTTAACCTTCCGGATCAACCGGCTCCAGGTGCAGGCCATTACACTGGAACTGGTGGACTGGACCCCGGTAGAGGTGGAGAATGATGAGATCTCCTACACACCGTATGAGTTGCAGTTAAATTTAGGGGATTATGATAACATAGATGCAGACAGTATCATCAAAGCAGTCCTCTGGACCAGCAGCGGACGGGAATATGTCGGTGCCCGGCTGGAGAATGGGAATATCGGATTTGTGACGCTTCCGAATGAGACATTAGACTCTGTCTCCCTGTTCACCACTTTAGGCTTGCTATTGACGGAAGAACCGGAAGGATATACCTATAATCCCGCACTGTCCCTGTTGGATCTGCCCCTTTCTGCAGGAGGGATGAAATTAGAAAATCCCGGATTGCAGCCAGACGAAAATAATCCATACCTGATCCGGACACCTGTACAGGTGTTCAATATGGCGAAACAACTGGACGGAGATTATAAACAAATGAATGATATCGATGTGGACCGCCTCCATTTTTCCGAGAACCAACCTTTAGGACCTCTGGCTACCTTTACGGGAAGCTATGACGGAAATGGCTTCAAGGTCAACAACCTCATCATGACGGGAGCTGCCCTGATCCTCCGGAACGAAGGAAAGATCAAAAACCTGCATATCGCATCCGGACGGATTAATGCTACCGGACAAGCCGTGGCCGGTTCCATCTGTGCGGTGAACGTAGGCACATTGGTAGCCTGTGTGAATGAAGCCCGGATCATTAACATGACAGGAGTGGCCGGAGGCATCTGCGGCCGAAATGAAATGACAGGTAAGATCATCGGGTGCGTAAACACCGGAAGCTTAGAAACAGAAACAACTTCTGCCATCTTAGGCGGAATTTGCGGAGAGAACGAAGATACCGACAGCAGTGTGTTTGTAGCGTGTGTCAACACCGGAACCCTGAGCAGGAATGCGAATATTCTGGGAGGCATCATCGGTACCACAGCAAGCACCACGAGCAACCCGGTTATCCATACGGCCTACTGGCTGGTGGGTACGGCGGCTAAAACAATTGGTGGAGCAGAAGTAGCTGTCGGACAGGGCAATGTAGATATAGATGGAATTGTGGCGGCCGTCAGCTCAGAACGATTACGCCGGCAGGCGAATTTCTATTCAGATGTAGACGAAACACTCGGGTACCTGAATGACGCACTGGCAACCACTCCCTACGGTACGGTATATAAATTTACTGTGGATCAACTGACCACCGGAAGTGTGTGGCCGATACCTGTCAGAATTTAAAAATAAATCAAAGATCATAGGATGAAAAAGAACAATTCATTTGCCATACTATTTTTATGGATGCTCATCGGTTACTGTGGGATCTCCTGTTCGGATGAAAGAGAGGAGTGGACACCTGATACCTCATCAGAAGGAGCTTTGATGGAAATTTATGCCGGATTGGGTATGGAAACCCGTGTGTCCGAACTTCCTTCGGTGGACAGTATTAACTATCTGGGTGAAAGCGGTCTTCAACATGTCGGATTATACATCTATTACTCCGATCATTATGAACAGGATGATTTAAGTGAACCCTATATCCGGAACCTCGAATGTGAGATCGTAGACGGGAAATTAGTTCCCGTCACGCAACCCGGAGATCCGGACAGCTATAAAAACATCTTTATCTATGACCGGATGACCATCGTCGCTTTCTATCCGTATAACCCGGATGTACCGGACTTTACGGTCAAAGCAGACGAAAACCAGTATCCGGTCACTAAACTGAACTACAGTGAGCAAACCTATATTCCCTACCGGGGAGAAACAACGGCCAATCCGACGAATGCCTATTACGTCTCACTGACGCTCTATCCGAAACATACCTTCAAAATGGAGATTATTTTAGTGAGCGAGAATGAGGGTGATTTTAATGACGGCAATCCGGATATCAAGGTTCTTCCGGCACTGGACCCGGCAGATAATACCAATCCAGCGATCGGAACCAGAGCCAAATGGGTAGACAGAATCATTCCGCAACCCAATACAGGCGGTGGTATGCATGTACGGAAATACATTACCTATCTGTGGCGGACGGACGAACTAAACCTCGTGATTGACCGGAACGAAGTCCTCTTTGAGAATGAAGACTTTACCCTGCTGGCAACCGAACGGATCAATACGGTAGAGCGAAGAGTATACCGCTACGGCTATAACATGACTACCGGAGAATCCTTTATTCCGACCTCCGAGACACTGATCAACGATGCAGCAAGTCTCCAGGGAGTAAACAATTTAGCCAGTTCCGCAGTCTACCAGGTGTGTGATATCGACCTGGCCGCAGCCGGGGCATTTACCCCCCTGTCCATCCTGAATTCCACTTACGATGGCGGAGGACATAGCATACGCAACCTAAACGTCACGGCTCCACGGGGAAATGAAGCGGGTCTCTTCGGACAGATCGTAGGAAACTCCATCGTGAAAGAGGTCAACCTGATCGACCCGGTCATTAACGTATCCGTCAGCACTGATACCTGTTATGTAGGAGCCCTTTGCGGGCGGGTCAATAACATCCTTTCAGATGATGAATTAGAAGCATTGTATGCCAATATCAGCCTGCCCCCCAATCTTTCTCAAGTAGTAAAAGATGCTATTTTAGGTGAACTGCTGGGACAAATCACCAACACCACCTCCCAGATCATTGCCTGCCGGGTGGAAAACCCTACCATTACGGTCACAGGAACCCACGCACGGGTAGGCGCTGTCTGTGGTATAGTCGGCGAAAAGCCCAACGGGGACGACTTCTACGGATATGTCTGGGACACCTACTCCTTAGGAGGCAGTATTTCAGTCAATGCAGGAAATCCGGCCGCCAATGCAGATTCCTTAGTGGGAGGTTTCTGTGGAGTCAATGAATATTACATCACCCGCTGTTTCACGACAATGGAAGCTGCCGGCATTACCACCACAGGCTATGAGACACAAGACATCAACGGAACTCCTACACAGGTAGAAGTGGACATCTGGGAAGGCTTTGCCAACCAGGGAACCCAATTCCCATCCGGCTCTGCCATCGTGGACTGTTTTGCAGTCGCTCCCGACTCCAACAGTGGCGTTTCCCCGATGAATGCCGGTTCTTGGCCTTCCGGTTGGGTGAATTATACGGGTATCTGGCCCATCAATGTCATTTCCTGGACGGACTACAGTTCAAATTCCTACTGGTACAACCTGGGAACTCCCGGAACAACCGACTATCCGACCCTACACTGGGAAAGAAGATAAACTAAAAAATTAGGATGATATGAGATACAAACCATATACAATCAAAGCACTGGCAATTCTGGGATGCATGATCCTGTTTGCCTGCAGCAACCAGGAACCGGAGGGTACTCTTCCCGGGACAGGATCCGGGGAGCTCACCTTCTCCCCCTATATAGAGGACCTGCTGGATGTAGCGACCAAAGGAGAAGGAAATATCTTCTTCGTTCCCGGGGACACCCTCAGAGTGACTGTAGAAAGTAGCCAGGGAGGAAGCGATCTGCCCCCCATCTACTATATATACGGGGAAGACGGCATTTTCCGGGGAGATCCGGCTTATTATTTCCCCTTAGATGATTCCTACCTGCTCACATTAGAGGCGGAATGGCCTGTCAATGCGAGTGAGACAAGCGGTTTCATCCCTGACCAGCGGCTGGAAGAGAATCACCGGAGAGCAGACTGGCTGGTGGCAACAGCCAGCACATCCGGAGCCATGGCGACCGATGTTCCGGTCCCTCTCCACTTCCACCACAACAACTGCCTGCTGGAATTTGAACTGGCCGGACAAAATGCGGAAGGGCTATCCATTGACGAACTGATCTTAGACCTGAAAATAAACGGACAGGATGTGGCCTGTTATGCCTATTGTGAAAATGAGAACGGTCGTGCCTCCCTTATTTTAAGGGATGACACCAAATTGATCTCAGAAGCAGACCAGATCATAGGAACCCTCAAAGTGGTGGACAACAACACACGCTATTCGATCATCCTGGATGATCTGGATGTAGACTTTGAAGCAGGCAAAAGATACTTAGTGACGCTGGTTTCACAAGGTTACAACACAGATATGTATGTCTTCCTCGGAACCTTCTACCAGGGAACCGGCGAACGCGAAGACGGGATCGGCGTTCCTTTCCATCTGCCGGAAGAAGGGGAATCCGGGGATTATATTATCCATACCCCTGTGCAGTTGATCACCGTGTCGTATGTGATCCGCCACTACACGGACGGAAGCACCATCCAATGGCCTACACTCACGTACACGCTGGCAGATGATTTTGAAATGACAGAGGAGTATGCGGACCTATACATCCCCATTCCTGCGGACGATTTCACAGGACAGATTGTGTATCAGGGACAACCTGTCACCGAATTACCCTATGGGAACAATCAGACCCTATCGCTTTTTGAAGAAAATGTTAATCCGTAATAAAAGATCAGGAATATGAAACGATATATCAGTTCAATCATATGTGCATGCACCCTCTGCCTGGCAGCCGGCTGTTCCGACAGTACCGGTTCCGCAACCGGCCCGGAGGAACAGGTCCTGCTGGAAGGCGTGGATATCTCCCTGCAGGAATCCGACGAGACAGTAGCGGCCACCAAAGCGACTTCGGATTATGCGGTGAATAAAAATATAGATCCGACCAAAACCATGGTGGGAAGAGAAAGCTGGGAATTAGACGTAACGATTAATAACTCCAATGGTTCGTTCGGTCCCCAAAGTGCAACCTTTACCTGGGATGCGGTAAATAACTACTGGACACCCGGGACCGATATCTTCTTCCCGAACTACACCCGGCAGGAAGTGGAACTCACCCTGCATCCGGTTCCCTGGTCAGCCATCGCGTTCGACCAAAGGGCAGATATCCTGGGGCAGGATGTTTTGATCCAGGACGGGACCACCTCCATTACCGTCTATCCGGCACACATACCGGAGATAGAGGTGAAACATGCGCACAGCATGCTGGATTTCCGGTTTCTGGGCATAGAAGATTCAGACATCAACACGATCTCTGTAGAGGTTGGCGGGGATACCTATTATCCCTATAAAGTACCAGGAACTACCTCTCCGGAATATTTGTTAATTATTCCGGTAGGTAGCAGCTCTCCCATCATCCGTATGGGCACACCCGGAGGAGCCAACTATTACCAGACTACTGTAGATAAGATCACCAATACCCAGGTCAATACCTGTTATTGTTTCACCTTACGCGGTCTGGAACTTCAATTAGCAGAGATCACGATCGAAAACTGGGCCACCGGCCGGGCCATGTCAGGAGACTACACCAGTGAGACCTCCTACCCCACGTTCCGGGGAATTCCGGAAGCCCAGATCACCTTGTTCTATGACAATGGGTTGGCACAGGATATTATTCTGGACTCACAGGGAGAATACACCGGAAGACCTTCCGGCCGTACCATCACCGGAATCCGTTACCTCGGTGTAACAAACGAGCCGGATCCCCCTCTCGTCCTGAGCAGCACGATCATAGATCTGACACCCTATCTCTAAGGAATCATCCCATTTAAAAATCAGCCATATGAAACGAAATATTGGAATTTATCTTGCTTTGGTGATCCTGTTCTCTTCCTGCCATTTCTTCAGTAAAAATGAAAAGAATACGGCACGGGACTATGATTACATCAATGAACAGGACCTGGAAGATGACATCTATGATCCGGAGACGGATTATCCGGTAGATATCCCTTCTATCCCGGAAATTGTCCGTCCGGAAATCGTGGACGGAAAAGGCAGCATCGATATCTATAAATATGCCGGCCAGGAAGTCCGGGTGGAAATAGAACTGTTCGGATACAAAACCTTAACGGCCCAGATCACCTCTGAGGACCCAAATGCCAATATCCGGATTTCCCAGATGATCCTGCCGGATCAGACCACGGATGGTCCCTTCGGCAGAGAGATCACCTATGACCTGCCCCGGGATGGCATTTACACACTGCTCATTCACGAAAACATGATGGCAGGCGATCCCTGGACCGGCTATTTCAGGCTGGATTTCGAAGTAACTAAGTAATCCATCAGGTCAATTATCCAGAAAGGGCTACCAGTGAATCCCAGATCAGCCTTAGCCAATAGCCCAGGGAATACATATCCAGTCGTGGCCGGAAGATCCGGAAATACAGATCAGTCGGGAAAATTTAGAAATACCCCAACGGGGTTCCAACAACAGCCCAGGGCTGAGCAAAGGCGATTCCCTGGGTAGGATGATCCCATGTCAACCCTGAATGGGTTACATCCAGTACAGCAGAGCAATGCAACCTCTACAAGGTTATAAAATACTCCACCTTACCCAGGGAATCGCCTTTGCTCAGCCCTGGGCTGTTGTTGGAACCCCGTTGGGGTATTTCTAAATTTTCCGGCCATAACTGATTAAAAATCCCCTTTGACTTATGATCTACAAAGACTTTCTGATATTCAGGTTCCAGGGATTCTCGATGGTTTCGATGCTTTTCTTATTCAGGAGCGAAGCCATCGTTTTTCCCATCTGGTTAAAATCAGTAGATAGGGTGGTGATGCCACCCGCCAGGATTTCCTTCAAAGGAGTATCATTATAAGAGATGATGCCAAACTCCTTTCCCGGCGTAAATTGTTGCAGAGCCGCCTGCTTCAGCAAATCGACCAGATCCCGGTCGCTGACCACCATAAACACATCCCCCTCTTTGATCGTACGGTTACGGGTAGTCCCGATATAATGATGCACGAAATCATAATCCGTACAAAAGATCCGGAGTCCCGTATTTCTTTCCACAGACTCTTTTACATCCTTCTGTACCATAATGATCCGGCGGTATTTTCTCAGATATTCCAGTCCATAAACCAACGCCTCATAGGTATCTTTCTCAAAGTTCTGGGCCACAGAAGAGAATTTTCCCCTTCAACTCCGGATGAAAATGATCCAACAGATATACATTCCCGGATAAGCCTGTTAACAACGGTTCCACCCCCTCAAACTTACCGGACATGATCACATAACTGGTATATTTATTATTCGATTCGTTGATCAAGGTCTCGAAAACCTTCCGGTTGTAATTATGAAAATAGAGATCCACTGAAGCCGATTTGCCAATGGCCTCCATAAATGGATTATATAGGTCCTCCTTAAACTCATTGAACTCGTTGAACAACAGAAAAACATGATGCCGTGAAGGAACCCGTGTACTGGTGATATAATAACCAATACCCGGCCTGGATTCGATAATACCCCGTGATCTCAATTCCCGGATCCCGGCAAAGACCGTGTCCCTGGACAACTGGTACGAACTGGTATGTGTTCATTAACATACCTACCACCCCCTATTATTCCCAATACTTTCCTATACATTTGTAGCATGACAACCCATATCCCCTATATAATCAGTAACTATTTAAATTCTATACATATGAGAAAACAGATCATGACCCTGACCCTTGCCGCGAGCCTGTTCGCTGCGACTGCACAAACCAACGGTCCGGTGCAACTGACCGTAGATGCCTCCCGGCAAATAGCCACCGCCTCCCGGCTATTTAACGGGACCAATATCGAAGACATTAACAACCAGACCAACGGAGGCGTATTCAGCCAGCTTTTGCACGGAGAAGCATTTGAGGAAAATATCGAAACAGATTTTCTGAACCTCGACCGGGCGGATTACTCCAAAATATATGTCATGCTGGATGAAAGGCGGATCCCTCACCTGATCACCCAGTCCGATGTTTACTACCGGGTGGACTGGAACAATCTGGAGGAAAAATATGATTTCCATAGTAAAGACATCTACAACGCATCCCCTTTCCGTACCCCCCATATCCTCTCCGGATATACATTCCACAGCCGTTTTCTCGTATTCGATTCATTGCCGGGAAACATTCAGCAAACGATGCTGGAACGAATCAACGGAAATGAACAGATCAGTAAATTCTGGTCAAAACTAACCGGCGGAACTGTAACATACGATTATAAATTAGTCCGGGATGGCCAGGCATATATGGGACGCCAGACCCAGGCAATCACCTTTGTGAACGGTACAGGAGAGGTAGGTATTACCAACCATGGACTCTACCGGATGGGGATCCATTTCGAAGCAGGGAAATCCTATGATGGCCTCCTCCGCCTGAAAGCAGCTAAACCCACCACCGTTTTTATCTCCCTCCGGGATGAACAGGGAAAGGTACTGGCAGAAAAGCCTTATTCCATCCGGGGAGATGGCTCGTATGAGAAACTGGAGTTTGAACTGACTCCCTCCGGAAACGCACTGGAAGGAAGTTTTGGCATATCCCTCAAATCCCCGGGCACAATCGAATTAGGGTTCGCCTTTCTACAACCCGGAGCGTGGGGACGTGTCAACGGATATCCCCTCCGGAAAACCTTTGTAGACGCACTGAAAAAACAGGGGATCACCGCTATCCGCTACAATGGCTCCATGGTAGACGTAGGAGCGGATACCTACAACTACCGCTGGAAAAAGATGTTAGGCCCTATTGATGAACGCCGCGTCACCTACCGGAGCGGTTTCAGCCCCTATGCGACCCATAGCTTTGCCTTTGTGGAAATGCTTCAATTAGCGGAAGTGATCGGTGCGGAATGTATCATCGGTATGAGTATGGATGAAACCTCAGAAGATATCCGGGACTTTGTGGAATATGTAAATGGCCCGGTGACCTCCCGGTGGGGAGCCCTGAGAGCGGAACATGGCCATCCGGAACCCTATCATTTGAAATACCTGCAAGTGGATAACGAACGGATCATTACCCCGGGATATGTGGAATGTATGAAGAAATTCGCACGCGCAGCCTGGGAAGCAGATCCGGACATGGTCATCATGACCTCCCTGAATATCGGTACGGATATGCAAAACTATGCACGGGGCACCCAGGAATATGAACTCTCCTCTCAGATGGTGAAATGGTTTATTGACCAGGGAAAAGGAGACCATATAGCCTGGGACCCCCATTATGGCGGATATCTCGGTTTTGCCACTCATCCGGCCCTTACCCATGAAATGGGGATTGACTTACAGGAGGAGTTAGCCAGAGACTATCCCGGCTTTCAGCTAAGGCTTCATCCGATGGAAGAGAACGGCAGCCGGTGCGACTGGAACCGGGGACTGGCACATGCCCATAACTGGAATAAACTGCAACGCTATGCAGATCACTTCAAAATGTTGGGGACGGCTAACACGTTCCAGCCTCACGGCCTGCACTACATGTGGGACCAGGGACGTATACACTACAACTCCCATGCCCTGTGGTTCCAGCCTTCAGCCTATATAGACGAGGAAATGATCAACAACTGGTTACCCAACGTCATGCAGACCGGTAGCAGTAATGAACAGGAAGTAGACATCACAGCCAAGATGGATGAAAACGGAAACACCCTGGCACTCTATATCGTCAATCTTTCAGACCAGCCCCGGGAAGCTATGCTGGAGATAGCAAACTTCAACCACACAGGAAAAGCAAACGTATGGACCATCGGAGATTGTGAACTGACAGACATCAATACAGATAAAAACAGGTATCAGGTGATTCCTAAAACATCCCGGATCAACTTCTCCCGTAAAAAGCCCCAATATACCTTCCCGAAATATTCTTACACCATCATCACACTGACGAAATAAAAGGCAGGGAATAACAAACAGGCTCCGGACAAAAGATCATAAAAAAGCCATCCCCTGAAAAGAGGATGGCTTTCTATATATGTGCTATTTATAATTGATTAGCAACCACAGCTACCTTTACCGGCAGAACCAAGAACGTTCTCGATTTTGTGTTTGTAAAGTTTTTTCATGCTTTCACGAGCCGGACCTAAATATTTACGTGGGTCGAATTCAGCTGGTGAGTTAGCGAATGTGCTACGGATAGCAGCAGTCATAGCTAAACGGCTGTCTGAGTCAATGTTGATCTTACATACGGCAGAAGAAGCTGCTTTACGTAATTCTGATTCAGGAATACCGATCGCATCTTTCAATGCACCACCATATTTATTGATAGTTTCCACTTCTTCCTGAGGAACTGAAGAAGCACCGTGCAATACGATAGGGAAACCAGGAAGTTGTTCTTCCACACCTTCCAACACGTCGAAACGCAATGGAGGAGGAACCAACACACCGTTCTCGTCTTTTGTACATTGCTCTGGTTTGAATTTGTTCGCACCGTGAGAAGTACCGATAGAGATAGCCAATGAATCACAACCTGTTTTAGTTACGAAATCCACTACTTCTTCTGGTTTTGTATATGTGTGGTGTTCAGCAACTACATCGTCTTCAACACCAGCTAAAATACCTAATTCACCTTCTACAGTTACATCGAACTGGTGAGCATATTCTACTACTTTCTTTGTAAGTGCCACGTTTTCATCATAAGGAAGATGAGAACCGTCGATCATCACAGAAGAGAATCCTAAGTCGATACAGCTTTTGCAAGCTTCGAAAGAGTCACCATGATCTAAGTGAAGAACGATCTGAGGTTTTTCACAACCCAATTCTTTTGCATATTCCACAGCACCTTCAGCCATGTAACGAAGCAAGGTCTGGTTTGCATATTGACGAGCACCTTTAGAAACCTGTAAAATAACAGGCGAGTTAGTTTCTACAGCAGCCTGAACGATTGCCTGTAATTGCTCCATATTGTTAAAGTTGAATGCAGGAATAGCATATCCACCTTCGATCGCCTTTGCGAACATTTCTTTTGTGTTCACAAGACCTAATTCTTTGTAACTTACCATGTTGTATATAATTACGTTAATGATTAATAAATCTTGCGCAAAGATAATAACAATACCTTATACCTGTACCCTCTTCAAGCGATAAAATAATACAAAAATAGGCACTGACAAAAAAATAAACAGAAATTCTTTGTTTCTTCAACTGGAATCCATACCTTTGCAAGCCAATTTACCGGTTACCAGACAAGTAAAATAAAATAATAAAAATAGATAAG
>JAJQEE010000175.1:20819-23733 GCA_021201865.1 Tannerellaceae bacterium
CCAATGAAAAAAGGACTTCATCCTGAAAACTATCGTACGGTCGTGTTTAAAGACATGTCTAACGACGATGTATTTATCACGCGTTCAACGATCAACGCAAAAGAAACAATCGAAATCGACGGTGTTGAATATCCATTAGTAAAAGTGGAAATCTCTAACACTTCTCACCCGTTCTACACTGGTGAATCTAAATTGGTGGATACCGCAGGACGTGTTGATAAGTTCATGAGCCGCTACGGAAACCGTAACAAAAAATAATCTTTCAAGTAAGATATTGAAAAAAGGCTGTCTCATCACGAGGCAGCCTTTTTTATTGACAGAACTCATTTCTAACATTTCCGGGTTTTCTGTCGTTTATGGATATTACACACATAAAAGTTATCTGAAATCCACATATATATTTTTTATACCTATTAAATACCCTTATTATAGAAGACGAACAAGTGACACTCATATTTTAAACCACCCTTACTTTTTTACTCAGACGCCCACCAATACCCTGTTCCATAACACAGAAAAAATATAAAACCACCCCGGTTTATGACCAGAGAATATTTCCTATCTTTGCCTCTAAAGAATGGATAACTGAAAACTTCTCTACCTATCATTTTCAATTCTCCATTTTCAATTTTCTATTAAACTAATGCCATAATGAAAACAAAAGAACAGTTATTAGAGATCTTAAATCAGTTTACTTTATCGGAAAAACCGGTTTCTGCCGAACCATTCGGAAACGGACATATCAACGACACACTAAAAGTAACGGTTGAAACCGGAGAGATTAAATATATTCTCCAGCGGATCAATCATCAGATCTTCACCCATGTCGATATGCTACAGAATAATATTCACACCGTAACCACCCATATCCGTAAAAAACTGGAAGAAAAGGGAGCAGAAGATATTGACCGTAAGGTACTCACTTTCCTGCCTGCGAAAGATGGCAAACGCTATTATTTCGATGGGGAAAGCTACTGGCGGGTATGCCTCTTTATTCCACGCAGCAAAAGCTATGAAGAGGTGAACCCGGAATATTCGTACGAAGCCGGTAAAGCCTTCGGTAATTTTCAGTCTATGTTGGCCGATCTTCCCGAAGGTGCATTAGGCGAAACAATTCCCAATTTTCACAATATGGAGTTTCGTTTACAGCAATTCCACGATGCGGTTCAGGCAAATCCCGCCGGACGGCTGGAAGAGGTGAAAGAGCTGGTGGAAGAGGTCGAACAACGGGCGGAACAGATGTGCATACAGGAACGGATGTACCGGGAAGGAAAACTCCGGAAACGAACGAACCATTGCGATACGAAAGTAAACAACATCCTTTTCGACGAAAACGGGAAAGTACTCTGTGTCATTGATCTGGATACCGTCATGCCGGGCTTCGTTCTTTCCGATATCGGAGACTTTATCCGTACGGGAGCCAATACTGGTGCGGAAGATGATGCAAACCTGGATCGTATTGGCGTAAACATGGAAATTTTCCAGGCCTATACCAAAGGATATATGGAAACAGCGAAAAGTTTCCTGACCCCAACCGAAATACAGATGCTCCCCTATGGAGGCCGCCTGCTGACCTATATGCAGACCGTCCGCTTCCTGACCGATTATATCAACGGAGACACCTACTATAAGATCCACCACCCCAGCCACAACCTTCAACGCACCAAAGCACAATTCAAATTGCTCCAAAGCCTGGAAGAAAAAGCCCCGGAGATGGATGCTTTCATGGGACAATGGTTGTAAAAACATCCTGTTAATCATTCATTATCAGCCACTTTAACTACTGTACAAATAATTACTTTTTGGCTGGCGTTTAGGTTGTACCATTCCCAACAGGGATCTATCAATCGCAAACCGGCTTTAGACAATAAGCCCAGGGAATTGCCAATGGCTCGTCCCTGGGCTACTCCTGACTCCCCAAAGGAGATGATGATTCCCACCTTATATTCCCGGCGGGGAGAATTTTAGATAGCGTGCGGCAGATCGCATGTTTTTTCTACCGTCTTCACATCTAATTTACGGAAACTTAACTTGCCGCGGGTTTCCTTCAGTTCTGCTCCCGGAGTAAACACAATCCGTCCTTTTTTGAAAAGTGAAGCATTGAAATCTTTTTCCTCTTCAACACCTTTACTTCCTGCCACCATGTGAAACTTACCCAAACCACTCAGGTCAATAACAGAACCTTTTAATAACTCCTGTTTCAATATCTGAATCAATCCGTCAATCACACACGAAACATCCCCTTTGGATGCCGTTGAGATTAAGGAAATAGATTCACACAGTTCATTATATGAAACAGTCTCTCCTGCCCGTACCTGTCCATAAAAAAAGAGTTGCTCCTTCAGAAGCATCTTTGCGCATATCGGGTCTGCGCACTACATGATATGAAATTGACATCTTTACAATTTTTATTAAGTGAAACAATACAAAAGATCTTTCCATGGAAATCTTTACACTCCAAAGGTACAACACCTTCGGAGTGACTTTTCCGGAAACTTCCGGAAACTTCCGGGAACGTCAGGAAACATCCGGATTATGATCTAATCATGGCCGGATTTTTTTCATACGTATAGATAACTCACCAATAAATCCTTTTGTAATCCAAGGTGATTTGTACTTCCCCTCTTAAGCTCTTCTCTACCTACCTCTATTACAGGCCGTAGGCCTACTATATGTTAGGCCCCGGCAACGCCGGGGTATAGTTAATAAAAAAGATATTTCGTTCCGGAGAAGCAGCATAGTATAAAAATAACGGGAGATAACCCTATTCTTTTGGTTTATATAATACTATGCCAGGCTTTGGCTAAGGCCGATCTACGATTCAGCCCACAATATAAACTCGATTATCCACCATCTTGACGAAGGGTGACCTTTGTCTCTTAAGTCCCGCAGGGACGGCACATAGTAGCCTGGG
>JAJQEE010000213.1 GCA_021201865.1 Tannerellaceae bacterium
AATATAGGAATAATCTTCCTTCTAATCAAGTATAATATTCATTATTCTTATGAGAAATTGCTACCGGGGGAAGGTAAAGGTGAAGGATATGAATGATAAAAAAAGCATATCATTCACCCTTTTTGATTTAGTAAATAGTTTAATATTAGTTAGTTATTTGATAAAGGTGAAGGGTGAACAAAAAAATGAGAAAAAACATAAGTATGAGAATCTGTGATCCACTTTTTTCTACCTTTTATTTTTAAGCGATATGATATGTTATTGCATCCTATCTTCCGTTAAAACCGAGTCCATTATTTTTTGTAATTTTACAGGAATAAACCTTTTGAAAGGAGGGAGCAAGGAATGAAACTGGAAGTTATAGAGAAATATCCGTTAGAGGGTGTGGGAAAATGGATGAAGCAGGCTGCTTTTACTGCCAATGGGTGGGCTGCATTCATTTTTACGAAAAAATATCCCTGTGAATCGTTGATTTTTATCCGGGAGGGTAAAGTCACTTACCGGGAAATAGAAATGGAAAAAAAGGGTGGTTTGTATGGGAATGAGATCGTTCTGTTTGCCTGCCAGGATAAAATTTGTATCCTTAAAAATATTCATGAACTGGAAGTGATCACTGACCCGGAACAACCTGCTGCTATTATTCCGGTTACAAATGGGAACTTTTTTAAAAAGGTAATTCCCGAAAGTGACCCTTTCGCACCTGCGGAACTTCGTGGTTTACATACTGTTTCAACGGGTGCTGTCTTTCCTATAGGATTTGAATACGGTTATTACCAGGGTGAAATCCGGAATATAGGTTACCTGGAACTTGATCTCGCAAAAGGTGCTGCCCGGTGGGTAGCCTTTATGGGTATCCCGGAAAAGGATCTCTTTCCGGGGCGTAGTGATGATTCCCGGGAGAATAACCTGATTAAGTTTGATAGTGCCCTGATGAAAGAGGATGAAGTTTACTTTTTCTGTCCGGGTGCAAAAATGGGTAGTGTGAATAAATGGGGTATGGATTGGTATGCTTTATGGAAGACTAACCGGAGAGGAAAAATAAAAGATATCTTATTTGATAGTGGACCATTAGAGTGGATAGACCAGAAAAAGCGGGGGGTACACGGGGTATTTTCTTATTCCGGGCGCTACGCCATTCTTACTCCTCATTTCCATAGTGATGAATGGAAAGGAAAACAGAAATTGTTTGATCTGTCTACCCGTGATTGGATAGATGTTCAAATGCCCAGGGGACTGACGAAAGGCCTCATTCTACAGCATACGGGAACCCGCTTTTGGGTGAGTTCCCATACGGATGAAAATCTCTATCTGGCCGTTTGTGAGGAAGTGCGGTAAATGCTGCTGTTTTCATATTGTAACTACAGATGGATTTTTCTTTAGGATTTGAATATAGGAGAGGGGAAATGATGAATGATTTATATGCGTTAAACAGGTTGGTTCAAAAAAATACATTTTTCCTGTATTTACTTATCTATCTCTGAATTTTAACACTTTTGTTTCTTCTATTTCAAGTTAAATGATTGATTTTTAGGTGTTTGTATGATTTTAAATGCAGATGAGATATCTTTATTTATCCTTTGTGAAAAGGTAAAAATAGGGGTGGATTTATAAAAAACGGAAACATGAAAAGAGATTGTTTATAAATGGACAATAATTGTGTAAAACGGTTTTGTTAGGATAGTCTATTTTTGCAGTGTAGAAAAGAGGTAGGTTTTTCCCTCTGTAAGATAAGAAATATAAAAAGGAAAAACAAAGAAGATTGGAACATACGCCTGAAGGATTGGCGGACAAAAAGGAGCAATGGCTCCCTGAGAATTAAATAAATTGAAATGGATGATGTGCATAGGTTTTTAAATTGATATTAGACAAAACAAAACTTACAATTTAAAGCAAAACTATTTAAGTACTCATTTAAGTTGTTGAAAATTTAATTATTACGAAAAGTAAAACTTTCGCGACAGCCATAGGTATGCTTTGACGTAATGAAAAGAACGAAAAAATAGACATTCAATAAAGAATTAATAAATCATCAACCCCCCCACAATATTTGAAAATGAAAAAGATACTTTTACTTACAGTCAGCTTATTATTTACACTAATTTCCTGTTCTGATGATGCGAATGATCTGATCGAAACTCCTAATCCGGGCCCTGGTGTTAGTGCAACGGATCAATCGGTAGAGATCGCATTCAAATCTGCTATTTCTGACAATGGATCTGTTTCCTTCAGTGATGAGGATGTAGAGGAACTGGATATTTTAGTGTTCAAAGGGGATGAGTATCAGTATAGACGGAATGCATATACCTCTAATTATGCGACTTTCCGTTCTACCTTGAAAATAGATAACGATCTGGATCTTTATTTCTTTGCCAACAGCCGTTCTGCTTTGACGGATGAGTTGTTGACAGAAGGAGATAGCTGGGAGGAAATCCGGGAAAAATTAGTAATCAGTTTTACAGATACGATCATTCATGGTAAACAGGTAGTACCGATGTGGGGTCAGGTAAAAAATACCCGGGTTTCAGATGATTTGATTAACCGCTATGAGGTGAGCCTGCTTCGTTCGGTGGCTTCTGCCAATATCATTTTCAAGCTGAAAGATACCGGTACACTTGCTTTTGAACCTAAGGTTGCTTTTGTTTATTACACTTCGGATTGTGGGTTTCTGGCACCTGCTCCGCATAATCTGGACCTGGATGGAAATGATCTGAGGGGTGTCTTTGCGGCTGAGTCACCTTCCTACATGAGAACGAACATCAGAAAGAGAATGGATTTTGATGTGGAAAAAGGCGCTTTTCCCGCTCCCTTTATGATGTTTGACAATGAAACAAGTGAAACGAAGAAGAAACACCCTGAGAACCGTCGAACCCGTGTGGTAGTCGGAGGTCATTTAAACGGCTCCTCTGCACTAACTTATTATCCCCTTGACTTTTTCT
>JAJQEE010000219.1 GCA_021201865.1 Tannerellaceae bacterium
CATAAAGGATAGCCGAACGGACCAGCCGTTTGGTTCCTTCTTCCGAGACCGGCTTTACGCCAAAGGAGGAACTTTCCGGAAAACGGATCTGACTGACCTGCATCTCGTTTGTCAGGAAATGCAGGAATTTAGCAGCCTCCGGTGTGCCTGCTTTCCATTCGATCCCGGCGTATATATCTTCCGTATTTTCCCGGAAGATGGTCATGTTTACCTGCCGGGGGTTTTTCAAAGGTGAGGCTACTCCCTTGAACCAACGGACAGGACGGAGGCACACATAGAGATCTAATGTCTGGCGTAGGGCCACATTCAGGGAACGGATCCCTCCGCCGACAGGAGTCGTTAGAGGTCCTTTGATGCCGACCCTGTATTCCCGGAACATTTCCAATGTCTCTTCCGGCAACCAATCTCCGGACTGTTGAAAAGAATGTTCCCCGGCATATACTTCTTTCCAGATGATCCGGCGGGTACCATCGTATGCTTTTTGAAGGGCTGTGTCCACTACGGACTGGCATACCGGTGTGATTTCAGCGCCTACGCCATCTCCGGTAATATAAGGAACAATTATTTGATCCGGAACCTGTAGGACGCTGTCCTGAATAGTGACTTTATGCATGGGAACCTCCTTTCTTTGCGTTGTAATTTAAAGCGGACCCGGCCCGGAACCATTCGATCTGCACTTCGTTATAGGTGTGGAGAACATGGAATGCTTCTGTCGTGCCGTCCGTGTGTAGTACGATGGCATGTAAAGGAACTCCGGGTGTGAACCGGGTGAGTCCGGTAATACTGATCCGGTCTAATTCCCGGATCCGGTTGTAGTCAGCCGGATTTTCAAAGGTCAGTGCCAGCATCCCCTGTTTTTTCAGGTTGGTTTCATGGATGCGGGCAAATGATTTCGCCAGGATCACCCGGACATTTAAAAAGCGGGGTTCCATGGCGGCATGTTCCCGGGAGGATCCTTCCCCGTAGTTGTCTTCTGCTACTATAATGGAAGGAATATGGGCTTCTTTCAATGCTTTGGCTACTGTGGACACAGGTTCATATCCACCATCTAACGGATTGTTCACCGAGTTGGTTTGCAGATTGAAGGCATTGACGGCTCCCATGAGCAGATTCTCTGAAATATTTTCCAGATGTCCCCGGTAACGTAGCCAGGGGCCGGCCATGGAAATGTGGTCAGTCGTACATTTTCCTTTTACCTTGATGAGTAGCGCCAGGTTATACAATTCGTTTCCATCCCAGGGCTCAAAAGGGGAGAGGCGTTGGAGCCGTTGGGAATCATGAGCGATCAGGATCTCTTCCGGCTCTCCGGAAGGTGGTATACAGCCGGAACGGGCATCTGTAAAACCGGCTGCCGGTAGTTTTTGGGCAACCGGAGGGTCTAACCTCACCCATTCACCCTTCCGGTTCTTTAGTTTATCCGTCAAGGGATTGAAGCAGAGATCTCCGGCAATACTGAAGGCCATGACCATTTCCGGAGAGGCTACAAATGCATGCGTATTCGGATTCCCGTCGGCCCGTTTGGCAAAGTTACGGTTGAAAGAGGTGATGATCGTATTCGGACGTTCCTTGTCTGCTGTTTCCCGTTTCCACTGGCCAATACAAGGGCCACAGGCGTTTGCCATCAGGGTGGCTTCCAACTTTTCAAAAGGAGCCAGGACACCATCCCGGGCGGCAGTGGCCCGTATCTTTTCCGATCCCGGATTGATGACTAACTGTGCCGGGAGGGGGAGTTGCTTATCTATAGCTTGTTGTGCCAGAGAAGCGGCTCCGGTCAGATCCTGATAGGAGGAGTTGGTGCAGGAGCCGATCAACCCTACTTCTACCTGCTGCGGATAGCCCATGGTCTGTACCTTCTCCTTTAGTTGGGAGAGGGGAGTGGCGGCATCCGGCGTGAAAGGTCCGTTTACATACGGTTCCAGGGTAGAGAGGTCAATCTCAATCACCCGGTCATAATATTTTTCCGGTTGGGCGGCCGTTTCCGGATCTGCCTGCAGGTATCCGGAGATCTCATCTGCCATCCGGGCTATCTCTTCCCGTCCGGTGGCTTTCAGGTAAGCGGCTATCTCTTCGTCATACGGAAAAACAGAGGTGGTTGCCCCTACTTCCGCTCCCATATTACAGATGGTTGCTTTGCCGGTAGCCGACAGCGTGGAAGTTCCTTCTCCGAAATATTCAATAATGGTATTGGTCCCTCCTTTGACAGTCAGTAATCCCGTCAGTTTCAGGATGACATCTTTCGGAGTAGCCCATCCGGATAATTGTCCGGTCAGGCGGACACCGGTCAGGGCCGGCATCTTCAGTTCCCATTCCATTCCGGTCATGACATCCACGGCATCGGCGCCTCCCACACCAATAGCGATCATACCCATTCCTCCGGCATTGGGTGTATGGGAATCCGTACCGACCATCATCCCACCGGGAAAAGCATAATTCTCAAAGACAACCTGGTGGATAATACCTGCGCCGGGTTTCCAGAATTCAATGCCATAGGCGGCAGAAGCCGTTCGTAAAAAATCATATACTTCCTGGTTGTTCCGTAGAGCCGTTTCCATATCCGGTCCGGCTCCTTTCCAGGCCTGGATCAGATGGTCACAATGTACGGAAGCCGGAACGGCAGATTGCTTCTGTCCGGCATTCATGAATTGCAGGAGAGCCATCTGTGCGGTGGCATCCTGCATGGCTACCCGGTCCGGACGGAAATCCATATACGTTTCTCCCCGGGAAACAGGCCGGATGTCTTCTTCTTTATACACATGGGCATACAGGATTTTTTCAGCAAGAGTCAACGGTCTTTTAAGTTTTTCATGAGCCAGTTTCACCCGGTCAACCAGCTTCCCGTAACAATTGGCGATAGTTTCTAACTCTCTTTTCATACGCTTAATAATTTAAATTGTTTACTGAAG
>JAJQEE010000208.1 GCA_021201865.1 Tannerellaceae bacterium
GTAGAGCTTCGTGGCGGTGGGGGAGTTTTTAAAGATTATTTATATTATTTTTCCTCCCATGGTTTTCTTTTTTGGTTTGGATTTCTATCTTTGTCTTTTCTAATGGATAAAATAGCGGTCTGCATTTCTTTTTATTTTTCTATCCATTTATATTTGACAGAAATTAAAGATTGTAAATTCTGAATAAATAGGCTTAAAGGAATGGTAATAAGAAGAAAAAAATGTACATTTGTTTTTATTATTTATTGAAAAAACAGCAAGCTACTTATGGGGCGATACCTTATAATCAAGACGAGAGATGAACTGCTGAGAATAAAAATTGAACAAATCCTTTATTTTGAAGCCGATAGAAATTACACTAAACTACTCTTATCAAATGGAATGCAATTTACCTTTGCAATTAATATTGGCAAAATAGAAGAGATTTTAGAGAAACAGGTCGCAGGAAGTAGTAAAATACTAATGCGGGTAGGAAAGAGCCATATTATTAATAAGAATCATATTTTACAGATCAATTTGCCGAAGCAAAAACTATTGCTTTTAACCGCGGAAGGAAAGCCCCGCGAACTGATTATTTCCAAAGATCCTTTAAAAGCGTTGAAAGATTCTTTTGAAAAAGAGATGTTTAAACCGGAAGAATCGAAATAAGATATGGTGATAAAGATTGGTAAAGCTTCCGATAATCATTTTATCATTCATCATCCCCATGTAAGCAGATATCATGCAGTCCTGACACGGGAGGAAGATGGATCCTTATTCATCGAAGATAAAGGATCTACGAATGGGACATTTGTCGACGGATGCCAGATCCGGAGAAAAAAGGTGATCCCGAATGACCGGATCACGTTTGGAGATGAGTATACTGTTACGGTGGCAGAGCTTCTGAAACACACAAATGATTACAGTCAGGAGTTTGGTCTATTGAAAGAGGTGTATGATAATTATATGAAAGAAAAGATTCGGATCCAGTCATCTAACCAGTTTAAAACGAGGATATTCCAAACGACTCCGTTCGCTGTTTTAGGGGTGTTGGGTATTGTGGTTGGTCTTCTGGGAAAAGGAAATCCGGCGCTTATGGTCCCCAGTCTCATAGTCGCTATATGTGCTCCTACATTAGGGGTTTATCTTGGAGCTAAACAAGCTGCCAGGGCTCCGAAATATTTGCAGGATTTAGCCAATCAGTTTAAAATTGATTACGTATGCCCTAAATGCGGTTCATTTTTAGGAGAGATCCCCTGGGAGTCTCTCCGGAATAGAAAATACTGTCCTCTTTCTTCGTGTAAAGCCAAATGGTCGGAATAGCCCTTTTGTATGTCAAAGTGACACTTTCGTACACAAAACACATCCTTTTGATTATTAGAGACATTCATATAACTTATTAATGGATCACTTTTTCTACTTTTGTTGAAGAAATTGGAGAAACATATAAATTAAAGAGTATGAAAGCGGATGATTATGATTTTGTTACTATCGATGATAGTGACGATTTAGATCTGTCGGATGCGGTAATGGTGGATATGGATAGTGACAACGATCTCGAAGGGATTGTGATGATAGATGAAAGCGCAGATAACGCCGATTTTATTACACTGGCTGACGATACGGTAATGCTTTCCGATTCGGGATATGATTGATGTTTATTCTACAGATATTGATGATGTAGATATTTCTTTCATGTTATGATATCATTACGATGTCCTCACTGCAACGTAGGGTTAAATGTAAAGGAAGAGAAAATTCCGGCAGGAAGGGAAACCTTTAATTGCCCTCGTTGTAAACAAGCTATTCCTGTTACCGTATTAAAAAGAAATACGGAACAGGATTTCTCTGTTTCTTCTGAAACTGTTTTATTGCAACCCCGCAAAACTACTTCCGGTAAGCTTACTGTCATTTCTTCAGCCGATCATCAGGAACAGGTATTTCCTCTATCCGAAGGTGTTTTTGTTATAGGCCGGAAATCTTCTAAGCCTTCCACAGCTACGATCGGGATCTTAACCGCTGATAAATCGATGAGCCGTGAACACATCCGGATCGAAGTAAAAAAGATGGGAAAAACGGCTATCAGCATTTATTGTCTGACAATAACAGCAAAAATCATACGTTATATAATAGTAGTTATCTGCAGGATGGAGAGGTCGTGGTGTTGAAAGACAATGATGAGATCATTATTGGCCGTACAATTCTGCGTTTTAATATCTAAATCAGATAGCGGTTATGATTATAACAATAGGTAAACCTTGTGCTATTAGTGAAAAAGGCAGTCGCCGGAATAATGAAGATTTCATCTATCCTTCTCCGGAAGCCATCGATTCGGACCCGAACCTGTTTTTGGTTTGTGATGGGGTAGGAGGTGCGGATAAAGGGGAAGTGGCAAGTTCGCTGGCCTGTGATTTATTTGAAACCTACTTTTCTACTTTTTTGGAAGGAGAACCTAATCCTAAGTTTATTAATAAAGCCATACAATACACCCAGGCACATTTTTGTAGTTATGTGGATGCCCATCCGGAAGCAAAAGGAATGGCAACCACACTGAGTATGCTCTATCTGAGTCAAAAAGGAGCCACGTTAGCACATGTCGGTGATAGTCGTATTTACCACATACGGAATGGGAAAATATTATACCGGACGGAAGATCATTCTTTGGTCAATAGTCTGGTGAAATTAGGAAAGATCACTCCGGAAGAGGCGTTGACCCATCCGCAACGGAATGTGATCACCCGGGCTATTCAGGGAACCGGAGAGGTGGCGGAAGCGGACGTGGTGGTCATTCCAGACGTTATGCCCGGTGATTATTTTTTTATGTGCACGGATGGAGTGTTGGAAAATGTTTCGGAACAGGATCTGTGCAGTATCTTCAGTATGTCTCTTTCTTCTGAAGTAATTAAAGACCAATTAATGAGTTTATGTCTGGACCGGACACGGGATAATTTTTCATTTTATATAATTCCTATACAAAATGTCACAGACATGGTTGGTTTTAAGCAAAATATTCTTTCATTCTTTTATTCTTTGGCATAAAAAACGTATTTTTGGCGTATTAAAATAATACGCTTCTAATTATGAATCTGCCAGAAGGTCATCTTCTTTTTAACCGAAAATATAAACTTACCCATGTGGTTGGGCAAGGCGGATTCGGAATAACTTATAAAGGTATCTGGTACACAGAGGCGAAAGGCCAGTTAGGAACTATCCAAACAGAAGTCCCCGTTTGTATTAAAGAGTATTTTTTCAAAGATTACTGTGACCGGGACAAAAAAAATCATGCGGTAATAGTTCATTCTGAAACAGGAAAAGTCCTTTTCTATAAGTTTAAAGAGAAGCTGATCAAAGAAGCAAAAATCCTTTCCGAAGTAAATCATGACCATATTGTAAGAGTCTTAGACGTATTTGAAGAGAATAATACGGCTTATATTGCGATGGAATATATTGCCGGCTGCTCTTTGAAGTATATGCTTGAACAGGAAGGTGTACTGCCGGAAGCGAAAGTCCTTAAATATATTCACCAGATAGGGAATGCGTTGCAGTTTGTTCATGAAAACAACATCCTGCATTTAGATATCAAGCCCAGTAACATCCTGATAGACCGGAATGATACGGCCCGGTTAATAGATTTTGGTGTTAGTAAAAGATATGATATAGAGGCACAGGAAACGAGTACCACGATGCTTACTCTTTCCAAAGGATTTGCTTCTATCGAGCAATATGATGATGAAGGGACGCAACTCTTTTCACCCTGTCCGGATATCTATTCACTGGGAGCAACGATGTATAATTTGTTGACAGGTAAAATCCCAACCGAATCGATTTTAAGGGCCACCCGGGACTTACAGAAACCTTCGGAATTAAACCCCCGTATCTCTGCAAAAACGGAGGAGGTGATCCGGAAATCAATGCAGATCATTCCGGCAGATCGTTTTCAATCTGTCAGGGGGATGTTAGCTGCTTTGGACCAGCCACCGGAAGAGAAAAAAGGCTGTCAATAGCTATGTGGAGGGTTTCCTTTCGTCCTCCGGAGAAACAACGGTTTTGCAACCTCATACTCATATACCTGACTCCGGGCATGAAACGGATGATGAGCAGACAATCATTCACCCATCTCCTATGAAAGAAGGGGAAAAAAGAAAAGGAGATTTACATGGGTGGCTGCTTTGGGAACTTTGTTTGTTCTGGCTGCCTCTGCTGTTACTTTTTTGGTGCAGAGAAATGAGGCTGTTTTGGATACAGACAAACAGGAACTAAATTTGCCAGCAACAGATTTGCTGTCCGGAAATGAGAAAGAAACAGAAGAAAAGATAAATATGATCGGAGAGAATGAAATCGATTCTAAGCATGAGCATGTGGAATTAGTTTTACAGCCGGATCCGGATCCGGTCATTCCGGAAACACATGCTTCTCCGGTTGTCAGGGAAGATCCGGCACCTGTGAAGATCCTTCCGGAAGGCAATCCGGTCCAGGTACCGGATTTACCGGAAACTGATCAACCAGGAATATCCTATGATGAATGGATCTACTCAGGAAAGGAAAATCTGAAAAATGGAAATTTACAGGCGGCTCAGGAAGATTTTGCGAAAGCAAAAGAATTAAGAATCACAGAAGAGGTGACCCGTTTACAGATTGATACGCAGGAAAAAATAGATCTTCAGCGGATCATGGAGAAGAGGGCTCTATATGAAGAAAAAATACATTTAGGGCAATATATTATTGTGAGAAAAATATCTACTGGGAAATATGGAGCAATCGACGAGAAAGCAAATGAATCTATTCCGTGCAAATATCTGAGTGTGGATAAAGCGGAGAATGGACGTGCTTTTGAAAGGGAAGATAGTTTATTTGATGTGTATGGTGAAGATGGTTCTTTAGTAAGTGAAGGGGTTGCCTTTTATTAATTGAATGATATGAGAAGAATGTTTCTGACTCTTCTGTGTGTGACATTACCTATTTTGGTTTTTTCCCAGCAGCAGACAGAGTATAATAGGAAAGGGGATGATGCTATGCGGAGACAAGACTATACAGATGCCCGTCTTTGGTATGGAGAGGGATTATCACAATGTGATATGTATAGTATTGATCAGCTAACGAAAATCTGGCAGGAAAATGAAACGATGCGTGTTTCTATGCGCAGCCTGATGAACAAATGCCTGAATTGCATGACAGTACGGGCAAATGAGCGGGACACAGCAGCGATGGCAAAATTGGTGCTCTACTATTCGGAAGGGATCGGAACTCCCAGAAACAAAGATTTGACTTCCTATTGGAGTCGCCAGCTGAGGCAAGCTCAAAGAGGAATTTCTGTACAGAATCCGGAGAAAAAGCCGGTAGAGGCTGAATTTTTTGCCGGATATCTTTATTCTCTGGAAGCACCTTTAGGAATTACGATAGGAGGTGTTTTCAACCGGCTGGGATTCTATGTCCGGTTTAAATCCAACCTTTCTTCCAAAAGTTATCCTTACACCTATAATAGCTCCACACATAGGATCGTAGAATTGCCGGAAAATCAAACCTATTCCTATGATCACAAAAAGATAAATTACTATGCGGCATCGGGGGGATTGATGGTAAAATGTACTCCATGGCTGTATACATCTATAGGTGCCGGCTATTTCAACCGGGATCTACTCTATTCTTTTACGTTGAGAGATCAGATGGGAGAACCAAAGGAAAGTGTCTGGGCAAAGAATTTGGAAGACTCTTATAATGGGGTTATTGCTGATCTGGATTTCACAGTCAAAATCGGTAAAACTTTTTATCTGAGTGCCGGTTGTAGTACCCTGGAGTTTAAATATGTGGATTTAAATGTAGGGGCAGGTGTATTTTTTTAATTGATTACCTATGAAACATCTATACAAAGTATTATTATTGCTGATTGCTTTTCCTTTTTTACATGGATGCCTGGATGATCCGGAAGGTCCGGATGATATCCTGAATGCGAAGGTTCCGGAAGTAAAGATCGATACCATAACCGATAAAACAGCAACCTCATTTAAAGTGACTGCAGAGATCACTGCAAAAAATGGTGCTCCGGTGACCAGCTATGGGTTTATCTATAAAGAACAAGGTAGTGAAACAGAAAAAACAGAAGAGGTAGGATCCGGAAATAAGGAAACTACTTTTTCGCTGGTAATTGAAAATCTGAAAGAAAATACGAAATACGAGATTCGTGCCTATGCCACCAATCTAAAAGGAACAGGAGTCAGTGATGTGGACCAGGTCTCTACGGAAAATGGACTTGGGGTTGTCTCTACTTCAGAACCTGAAGAAGTAAAAGCAACTACCGCCATTTTAGGGGGAAAGATTATGGATCCGGGGGAAGGAGAAATTAAGAGAAGAGGCGTGAGATATGCTGAAAATGAAGAGATGACCGAACTTGAAGAAGTTACCTTTGATGGAACAGGGGATCCTTTCTCTCAGCAAGTCAAAGGATTAAAGCCTTCTACTAAATATTATGTAAAAGCTTTTGTAGAGAATACATTTGGAATTTTTGAAGGCACGCTGAAAACATTTACAACGACGGATGGAAAACCCACACTGGCAGAGTTTCATTCGGTAAAAACGGATTTTCATTCCATTACTTTCACTGCAGAGGTCCTGGATGCAGGAGATAGCCCTATCATTGAGTGGGGATTCTGCTGGGCCCGGGAAGCAACTGAGGAACTGAATAAACTCGATCATGCAACAGTACCGGTGGATGTGACAGATGGAGGAGCCGGTGAATTTGTCGGGGAAATAACAGAAAAACTGGAAGACCATACCCGGTATTATGTCCGGGCATATGCTGAAAATAGTTTTGGAATCACTTACAGTGAAGTGATCTCCTTTTATCCAAGAAGCCATGTCCCAACAGTTACGACGTATGAGATAGAGAATCTGAAAGATGGATATGCAACACTCGGTATGGAATTAGCTGCTTCCGGTAACAGTTCTGTGGTTGCTATGGGAATCCTCTATTCAACAGATCTGTCTTCTCTTAGCCTGGAAAATGAAGCATGTGAAAATCTGGAATATCCGCAGGGATTTATACATGTCGGGGATATTTTTAAGGAAACAATCGGGCCACTGGCTGGTGGGACCACCTACTATGTAACAGCTTATGCAATAAATGAAGCAGGAAGTGTGTATGGGGATACTATCTCTTTTACTCCTCCTCCTGTATTTAGCACGAAAGCTTCGTATCCGGTAAAAGCCTCCTATGTAACAGGCTTTACTTCCGGAACGGATTTTGCATTTATGTTAGGAGGTTTTGCCGGAGGTGAGACATTAGATGCATTTTATGGGTATAATGCACAGACAAACAGTTGGAGCCGGTATGGTTCATTCCCTATCCCTATCAGAGGGACTACCGTTGCTGCGTTAGAAAATGGTTCCTACTTTTTTGCGCTGGGCGGACTGGGGCAGGACAATACGGTCCTGAAATCTATGTACGTATATGACTATAATCGTAAATACTGGTCTGATGACGGAGAGATATTAACAGACCCGTTATTTGATGCAGCCAGCTTTGCGGAAGATAATACCATTTATTTTATAGAGGGGAAAATCGATAATAAATCCAGACCTACCTATTCAAATAAAATATATAGCTACAGATTCGGTGGAATTGAACCGGAGTCTGCAAATTTTGGAGGAAATCTTAGCCAGGGTGTTGTGTTCAAACACGATGGGAAAGTATATGTCGGTTTAGGAGACAATGAACCCAATCTTTGGTGGAGCTCTGCAGGTAATTATATGTCCGCTTGGACGAGAGTGGAAAATAATAGTATTCCGTCTAATATAGGAGATATCACAACAGGGGTTGTCTCCAGAGATAGTTTCTTTGGTATAAACAGGCAAGGACGCCTGTGGGAATATGATATTAAAGGAAACAAATGGTACCAACGGGGTGTTTTAGCCGGTGTTTCCGGTTCACAGAATGAGTTTCATATGTTTTTATTAAATGATGAGATCTATATTCTGGGTCTGGGGCAAAATGAAAACTGGACCACATTTGTCACATACGATCCGCTTTGGGATCCGGAAGGAAGAGAAAGATGAAAAGAAGCGAAATATTAGAACAAATACAAAAGAATGTGGAATTGTTGTCGGCTTTTGATTCGCCGGATTATCAGTATATTTCACTACATCAGAAACCATCCCCTTCTGTACTTGCTTTGCAGGAAGTGATGCGCCTTCTCCGGAAAGTAATCTTTCCGGGCTTTTTTGGTACGGAGCAAGAGGCACAAAGTGATTCCATTCAGTATTATACCGGGGTCTACCTGGAAAAAATATATGATCTGCTTCAGGAGCAAATCTCTAATGGACTTTGTTTTGAGATAGAGAACTGTTGTGATTCGAAAGGAAAAGCCGCGGAGATTGCCCTGGCCTTTATCAATCAAATCCCTCATATTAAACACTTGTTATCAACAGATGTGAAAGCCATGATGGACGGAGATCCGGCAGCAAAAAGCCTGAGTGAGGTCATCTTTTGTTACCCGTCTCCGAAAGCGATGTTATATCAGCGTGTGGCACACGAACTATATAAACTGGAGGTTCCCGTCCTGCCACGTATTATCACGGAAATAGCCCATTCAGAGACCGGGATCGATATTCATCCGGGAGCTCAGATCGGAGAATATTTTAGTATGGATCACGGAACAGGGATCGTAATAGGTAAAACAGCCATTATCGGTAATCATGTCCGGTTATATCAGGGAGTCACATTAGGAGCAAAAAATTTCTCCTATGATGAAGAAGGACTGCCGATTGATATTCCACGCCACCCGGTGATTGAAGATCATGTAACGATCTATTCCAATACTTCTGTGTTAGGGCGGATCACAGTAGGAGAGGGCTCCATTATCGGAGGTAATATCTGGTTAACCCATGATGTTCCACCCTTCTCCAAAATTCTTCAGGGGCGTACTGTACAGGATCAGTAAAATCCTGTCTGCGCCCGTCTGCGTTCCTTAAAATATCCAGATATAAAAGAAGGAGTAAGGCGAAGTTCAGAACCGGCTGATAGAGCCACCTCCACCGGAACGTCCGCCGCCCCAGGAGCCACCTCCTCCAAAGTTGCCGCCTCTTCCGCTTCCCATCCCTCCGAGACCACCGAAAATGATAGGACCACCGCCACCCCCTCTTCTCAGACGGTCAATCGGATGATTCTTTTTCTCGGTATATTCACAGTTGGAACATCTATACAGATCCTCAGCCATACCGGCACGTGCATAGGTCGCAGCCTGAACTGTCTGGCGCCGGATATAGCGAAATGTCTTTTTCCCACACCGGGGACATTTCTTCGGTCTATGTTTCATATAGTTCGCGATCAGTGCAATGATCATAATCCCAAGGGGAGCGATTAGGATAAATGCTAACAAGGCCCAGGTAGAGATCTCTTCTCCGGAGGAATAGCCATTCCCCACGATAGCCCCTCTTTCATAATCACTGGCTAACAGGTATTCCCTGACAGCAGCTACCCCCTTTACCATTCCACTGCTAAAGTTTCCTTCCCGCATATCAGGGATCATATACCGTTGTTGAATGCGGTAACAGATCGCATCCGGCAGAACACCCTCAATTCCATATCCGGTTTCAAACACCACCGAACGTTGAACAGGTTCTGTCACTAACTGGATCAGTAGCCCATTGTCATCTGCCTTTTTACCAATTCCCCATTTTTTAAAGAGATCAGTTGCAAAATCACGGGCTTCATTGTCTCCGATACTTTCTACGGCTACTACAGCGACTTCAATGCCTAAACTATCCTCTAAGCTACGAAGCAGGCGGTTAATCTGCTGTACATCCCCCGGGGTTATGATCCCATCCGGATTACTTACATAATTATAACGGTCCGAGAGCCGTGTATTAGGTATGGTTTCAAGGGTATAAGTACCTCCCCAGAGTTGAAGAGGTAATAATATAGCAAGAAATACACTTACAGAAAACACGATTCTGTACCCTTTTTCTGTAAGTGATATCTTCTTTATTTTATTCATTCAGAATATATTTAAAATTCAACAACCGGAGCTCTTTCCGCACCAGATTCAGCGGTAAAGTAAGCTTTAGGAGTAAAGCCGAACATGCCTGCGAAAATGTTATTCGGGAAACTACGGATGTACGTGTTATACTGTTGAGCCGTTTCATTGAATCTTTTTCGTTCCACAGCGATCCGGTTCTCCGTTCCCTCTAACTGTGCCTGCAATTCCAGGAAATTCTGGTTCGCTTTCAAATCCGGGTAACGCTCTACGGCAACTAACAAACGGGATAAAGCACTACTTAATTCCCCCTGGGCTGCCTGAAAACGTTGGAGAGATTCTTCCGTAAGATTATCCGGATTAATGGTCATCTGGGTTGCTTTAGCACGTGCATTGATCACACTTTCCAGCGTTTCCCGCTCATGGGTAGCATACCCTTTAACCGTATTCACCAGATTGGGTATTAAGTCCATCCGGCGCTGATACTGGTTTTCCACCTGGCTCCAGGCAGTTTTAACAGTCTCATCGTGTTGAACCATATTGTTATAAATTCCTTTTGTCCATCCGAATAGAAGTAAAATAACTACAACCGGGATGGCGATCCATAAAATTTTCTTTGACATTCTTTTCAGTTTTTAATTGTTAGAACTATTCGGCAAAGTTAACCATTAATTAACAACAATAAAAAGATAGCATAAGCTCATAAATAAAACTTATTAATTCATAAATAAAACCTATCAGCTATTATTCGGAAATCCCGGAGCTTCTTGTATTTTTGTAACAGGAATATTCTAAACAAACAAATAACGACTATGGGTTACTTTACTTATTCTGATTTTAAAGGAAAATCCAGTCTCCTTCCTGCTGGCCTTCTCATGTTTACCCTGGCAGTAAGTAGCTGTTCTTCCGAATACAAAAAACATGCAGGAGATGAAGGCAAACAGGTTGCTTCTATCCTTCGCGGCAATGGCTGTCTGGAATGCCATGCGGCTGATGCCAAACTTCCTTTTTATGGAAAATTTCCCGTCATAGGTCCCACCGTGGAAGCGGATATGCGGGAAGGAACCTTATATCTGGATCTGACCTCCCTCGTAGATGCTTTGGAAAATGGTAAGCCGGTCTCTGAAGTGGATCTGGCCAAAGTGGAACATACAGCGTTGAGTGGCTCTATGCCTCCTTTTAAATATTCAGCGATCCACTGGGGCACAAGTCTTAACAGCGAGGAAAGAGGAATCCTGATCTCCTGGGCAAAAAATGTGAGGAAAAATAACTTTGCTATTTCCACAGTTGCGGAAACGTTCGCTAATGAACCCGTACAACCTCTCATGGAATCGCTTCCGGCAGATCCGGACAAAGCGGCTTTAGGGTTTGCCCTCTATCATGACACCCGCCTTTCAGCAGATAACACGTTGTCCTGTGCCAGTTGTCATGGCCTGGAAACCGGAGAGTGGACAGAAAGCAATATTCGGAAGGGATCAACGGTCAATTGGGTGGAGTCAATGCGCCCACCGTCTATAATGCAGCCCTTAATTTTGTTCAGTTCTGGGACGGACGGGCAGCAGATTTGAAAGAACAGGCAGCCGGTCCTCCATTGAATCCGGTGGAAATGGGGCATACCTCTTTTGATGATATCTGTGCATCCATATCAGAAGATAAAGAATTTATGAAAGCGTTCCTGCAGGTGTTCCCGGAAGGTATCTCCGAATCAACGATCACAGAAGCGATCGCAGAATTTGAAAAGACATTACTGACGCCCAGCCGTTTTGATAAATATCTGATGGGAGACACCCAGGCGTTGACCAAAGAAGAATTGGAAGGCTATGAGCTGTTTAAAGAAAACAGATGTGCCACCTGCCATGTCGGAGTAAACTTCGGAGGACAGTCATTTGAATATATGGGGATCAAAAATAACTACTTTGACTACAGAGGAACCGGTTTGACAGATGGAGACCTGGGACGATATGCTGTAACAGCAGATGACAGCGACCTTCATAAATTCAAGACCCCGGGACTCCGGAATGTGATGCTGACTTATCCCTACATGCATGATGGGACCATTGAACATATTGAAGACGCGATCCGTATTATGCACGAATTTCAGATCGGTAAAAATATATCCGATGCAGAAACGGCAAAGATCGTGGCTTTCCTGCACACCTTAACCGGTGAATATAACGGACAGATTTTGCATTAATATCAAAATAAATCCTTTTAGCCCACTTTGCCTGCGATAGGTAGAGGGGCTTTTTTATTTTATTTCGTATTTCTGTTTATCTTTGCCGGGAAGAAAAGTAACCCGGAAGCCCCGGCTTGACCATGAAATCAGCTTTATCAATATACCTGTTCCTACTCCCTTTGCTCTTGTTCAGCCGGGAAACATACGCTCAGGAAGAGGGCATTGCCTCTTATTACCATAAACGGTTTCAGGGACGAAGAACATCGAACGGTGATCTCTATGATTATGCTGCCTACACAGCAGCACACCGGGAGTATCCCTTCGGGACATATGTACGTGTGACCAACCTGAGAAATGAAAAAAGTGTGATTGTCTGTGTAACAGACCGGGGACCCCGGCACCGGAACCGGCTAATAGACCTATCCTATGCGGCGGCGGAAGAACTGGATTTTATAAAAAGAGGAATCACCCGTGTCAAACTGGAGATTGTACCCTTTCCTTTTGAACTGCGCTATCTGGATCTGTTGTCAACCCCTCTTCCTTTTTCTGTCTGTACCAGCCGCCTGCAACCTCCCCTGAAATTCAATGAAGGAGAGTAAGCTGCTTCTCCCCGCAAATGATTATATTTGTTACCCTAACAAGAAACGATTGCATATATGGCTAACATATTAGTAGTAGAGGATGAAGAGAATATAGCCTCTTTTATCGAGCGCGGACTAAGTGAGTTTGGTCACGAAGTGCAGGTTGCCTATGACGGAGCTGCCGGCTGGGAAATCCTTCAGAAGGAAAACTTTGAGGTACTCATATTGGATGTGATCATGCCGAAAATAACCGGTCTGGAACTCTGCCGGAAGTACCGGCAATTGTATGGTTTTCATTCTCCGGTCATTATGCTGACGGCGTTAGGGACTACAGATGATATTGTGAACGGACTGGAGGCCGGGGCAGATGATTATATGGTTAAACCTTTTAGTTTCCGGGAACTGGAAGCCAGGATCCAGGTGCTCCTCCGGCGCTCCGGTGTGCAGGTAGCTACTCCTGTGAAACAATGCGGTGATCTGGTCCTCGAACCGCAAAACCACCGGGCCCTCCGCAGTGGAAAGGTCATTGATCTGACGGTTCGGGAATACCGTTTGCTGGAATATCTGTTATTGAACCAGGGGACCGCACTGAGCCGGCAGGATATTATGAAATATGTCTGGGATAAGGAGGCAGACAGAAATACCAATGTAGTGGATGTGTATGTAAATTACTTACGTACCAAAATAGATAAAGAATTTGACCGGAAGCTGATTCGCACGGTTGTAGGGATCGGTTATATGATAGAAGCATGAAAGCAGGGAATAAAATCGCACTTATGTATGCCGCTGTCGCTATTGGGGTGATTGCACTCGTTTCCTGTCTGTTCTATTTTCTCATGGTTTATCATATAGATCACCTCTATTTTTCCTCACAGCAACAACGAATAGAGGAGGTCGTTGACAGTCATCCGGCTGCCGGTGAAAAAAAGTTGGTATTGGATGCAAAAGACAAGCCGGAAACACGAAAGGTCCTGTCCCGCTATCTCTCAGATTCTCAAATAGAAGATCTTTTCTCCGGAAAGATGATTCACTTTAAGCATGCCGGGGAATTCGGTACAGCCTTGTATTCGCCGGAAGATCAGGACAAACAGATCGTACTGCTTTTATCAGAGAATACTTATGGAAAAGGGATCCGTAAACGGTTTGGCTGGCTGCTTGCGGGAACATTTCTGTTAAGTACGGTATTGATCTATATCATTGGGAAAAGGTATTCAGTTCGTATGGTCAACACGATCGACGCAGCCTACCAAAGTGAAAAGGATTTTATCAGTAATGCCTCTCATGAGATCAATAACCCCCTGACTGCTATTTTAGGCGAATGCGAGATCACGCTGTTAAAAGAACGGACACCGGGAGAATATGAAGCCGCCCTAAAAAGGATCGCTACGGAAACGAAACGGATTGTGCAATTAATGAAGCATCTTCTTTTCCTTTCCCATGGAGATAAAGAGATCCTGAAGAATGCCACAGAACCCATTATGCTGGCGAACTTCCTGATGCAATTTCTGGATGACCGGATCCATTTCTCTCCGGATACGTTTGCTTTTGTGGTGGATGCCAATCCGCATCTGCTGAAAATCGCGATCAGCAATCTTATTAACAATGCCCTGAAATATTCAGGAGATAAGCCGGTGGAGATCCGCTTGCGGGGGAGCGTCCTGGAGATAGAAGATCAGGGGATCGGCATACCCGAAGAAGAATTGGACCGCATCTATCAACCTTTTTACAGAGCCTCCAATACACGTGAATTTAAGGGTCATGGCATTGGTCTGAGTCTGACGATGCGGATCCTGACCCTCTACGGAGCAGAGGTGAAAATAAGGTCCGCCATAGGCACAGGAACAACTGTCTCTGTCCATTTCTAACCACAAACAGCTTACATAATAGTGCTAAAAAGGATATTTTTATATATTTTTGTATATCCATTTGTAACTTTATTTGCCAAACGTGTATGAAGAATAACCTATTCCATAAGAAATTAATGGAGGAAATGAACGCCAAAATTCCTCACAAATCCCAGTTGGTTAACAAATTAGCAACATTACTTAAAATCGAACGCGAAGCTGTTTACAGAAGATTACGGGGAGAGGTCCCTTTCTCCTTTCAGGAAATAGCCACTGTTGCACAGGAATTTTCTTTTTCAATAGATGGTATTGTCGATAACTCCTCTGAAAATGTAAGTTCGTTCCGCTTGAAACATGTGGAATTTACGGATCCGGAAGATGCTGATTTTGCTTTAATGGAACAATTGATCCATTTTCTGAATTTTATTAATAATCCGGCTTCGGAGTGTGGAGAAGCCACGAATTCGATTCCGCAGGACCTGTATGTAAAATATGACAGTATTACCCGGTTCTATCTTTTTAAGTGGCTTTATCTCTATAACGATACCCCTAAAGTAGTTCGCTATAAAGATCTGCATCTGAACCATAAAATAAAAGAATATCATCATCTGAATCTGGTCGGAACTCATAAAATAGGACATACCAAGTATATTCTGGATATGGATCTGTTCCGTTATTTTATTAAAGATCTGACCTATTTCCGGAATATTGCTTTAATAGAAGATGAGGATGTCCGGATCCTGAAAGAAGATCTGCTTCAGCTGATTGATGATATGGAAGAGCTGTCTGTCACCGGAACCTATCAAGATACAGGCAACAAAATCCAGTTCTATATTTCCAATATCAATCTGAATACAAGTTATAAATATATTCAGACCACGACTTATTTTATCAGTTTTATCAAAGCATTCACCATGAATGCCGTGGTGTCATTTGATAAAAACCATGTCAAGTGTGAAAAACTGGCTTCAGTCTCTGATTAAATCTTCGACCCTTATTACAGAGAGCGGAGAGGTGGACCGGATTAAATTCTTCCAGACACAGCGTGAGATCATAGAGGAGATTCAGGTAGATTGACAACCATCCGTGTTTTTGTTTTGTTCCATAGGAAAATTATGAAATATGGTCACAAAAATTGCGTTTTTCGGGGCGAAAGAATATGATATTACCTCATTCGATAAGATCAATCAGCATTTCAATTTTGATATCCGCTATTTCAAAGGAAACCTGAGTAAAAATAATGTGGTCCTGACACAAGGAGCGGAAGTGGTGTGCATTTTTGTGAATGATATAGCAGATGCGGAAGTCATAGATGCTTTGGTTGCCGGAGGGGTTAAACTGATCGCTTTGCGGTGTGCCGGGTTTAACAACGTGGATCTCTGTGCCGCCGCGGGAAAGATCCAGGTGGTACGGGTACCGGCCTATTCTCCTTACGCAGTGGCAGAATACACACTGGCCCTCATGCTCTGCCTGAACCGGAAGATCCACCGGGCCTATTGGCGTACCCGGGATGGAAACTTTTCCCTGCATGGACTGATGGGTTTTGATATGCATGGAAAGACGGTAGGGATTATCGGAACCGGAAAGATCGCAAAGATCCTGATCCACATGCTCCGGGGGTTAGGGATGCAGGTGTTGGCACATGATCTGTATCCCGATGAAAAATTTGCCCAGGATGAACAGATCTACTATACGACCCTGAATGATCTCTATAAAAGATCGGACATTATTTCCCTGCATTGCCCGTTGACGGAAGAAACGAGATATCTGATTGACGAAGAGGCGATCAGTAAGATGAAAAATGGAGTTATGCTGATCAATACCGGCCGGGGACAGTTGATCCATACCA
This sequence comes from Tannerellaceae bacterium, assembly GCA_021201865.1. Classification (GTDB taxonomy): domain Bacteria; phylum Bacteroidota; class Bacteroidia; order Bacteroidales; family Tannerellaceae; genus UBA4116. Next base: position 16,398 of record JAJQEE010000208.1, read on the forward strand.
ATGCCCTGATCGAAGGATTAAAAGAGAAGAAGATCGCTGCGGCCGGACTGGATGTCTATGAAGAGGAGGGAGACTATTTCTATGAAGACCGTTCTGATAAGATCATCAATGATGATGTACTGGCCCGTCTCATTTCTTTTAATAATGTGATTGTCACTTCCCACCAGGCTTTTTTTACACAGGAAGCCATGCATAATATCGCGGAAACCACTTTACAAAATATCGCAGATTTCCGCGATGGAAAAGTGCTGGCCAATGAAGTGATCGCCTGAAACTATTTAGCCGTTTTATAGGACACCTGAAGTTGCCTGTTCTCCGCAAAACCACTTTGAAACATCGAAAGAAGAGACAAAGGAGTTTGTTCGTAGATATACTCATCCCGGATGTAGAAATAATTGCAGAAATAGATCCAGTTGCTGAAAGTAACCGGCATGGAGATGTTACTTTGAAGCAATTTCAGGATCGCCTTACTCCGGTCCAGTTTAAAGAAACTTTTAGCCACTTCTTTATGGTGATTAAATAAAGAATGAAGAGCCGGGGAAAGAGGAGCCAGGTCAAATTTCAAACGGAATTTATTCCGGAGCATCGCTGTCCAGTTCCTGTTTTGATAATGCTGGTAAGCAATCTCATCAAACAGTTTGATCATAGTCCGGTCTGTGGTATCTAAAGAGGCGTACATCCCATTAAACAACCGGGATTCATTATCTAAGCCATCCCATTCCTCTTTGCTTTTATACCGCATAAAATGGTCGATCTCATGCCACCCTTCCGAAAATACGGTCCGGATCTGGATCTCGAATGTAGTATCCAGGTATTTATGCAAAGGAGTGAGTTGAGACTTATGGGTATGGAAAACCTTTTCCTGCTCCTTTTTCATACGGCAAACCAGATTGACCCGTACCGGATTGAACTGATTCACTTCCGGTTCGTCATACTGTAAGCATTCGAGGTCAAAGAAGGAAGAAAAATAATGAACCAATAGTTCCACATCTTCCCCGAAGTAGGTCATGATCCGCAACCCGATCACATCCTGCACTAATTTCCCATTCTGAAAGTATCCTTTACGGGTTATTTTCTCCTGGATCGAGTTTTTACTTTTAATTCTGGCGTAGATCCGGTAAAGAATACCTGATCTCTCCAACTGAGTTTCAATCATTTTTTGAATCTCTTTTTCAATCGTCACTAATCCGTTGTCTGTCATCATCTGAAATTTTTAAAATGAAAGAAATCAATAGAAACTAATATACTTATTACCCTATCCTAATATATATATATATTAGCAAGAAATAGTATACTTATTAGCGCGTCCTGATATACATATTAATAGGGAATAATATATATCCTATATTCATGGCCTAAGTATGGCGGGAAAGAAACCCCACTATGAAATAAGACGGAAAAAGCAGGCAAATATTTTTACGAGAACTAATCTTTTAGCGAAAAATAAGAAACCAGCCGTTCCGGTAACATCTCTTTAAATTTCCTGCTCCGGAAGATTAAAATTGATATTTTTTGAGAAAAAGAAACACACGGGAAAGTAAATCCGTCATGTCCGGAAGAGGTAAACCCTTCTCACCCTATTGACCCCCTTGCGAGGCTCATCCTTACTAACATCTATAACCGTGGGATGCAATCCCACGGTTAGTCACAGGCGATCCCTCCGGGATTCGATCAGGTAATAAAAAGAGGTGTGTATAGAGTGGATCCGGAGGGAGAAAGCTGCACTGAAAATAAATTGTTTTAACGGATAAGATAAATCTTCCGGATAGGGCTGGAATTAACTCAGAAGGAGCTGAATTATCTCGGGGCTTTCTGATACAAGTAAATCGCTATAAAGGTATACAGGATATTCGGGATCCAGGCAGCTACCATCGGACTTACACTACCATTAACCGCAAAGGTGGAAGTGACGGTGGTAAAGAGGATATAGGAGAAACTCAGAGCCAGCCCGATACCTAAATTAAGTCCCATCCCTCCTTTGATCTTCCGGGAGGAAAGAGAAGCCCCAATAGAGGTCAGGATAAAGGCAGCCATAATAGAGGCGTAACGCTTATGATATTCGATCTGAAAGGTCTGGATATTACCAATTCCCCGTTGTTTCTGGCGGTTAATGTAAGTAGCCATCTCGGGAGTTGTCATGGTTTCACAATCCGTAGGAGAGATCAGAAAGTCAGAAGGGATGATCGTAAGGGTCGTATCCTTACGGGTTCCCGATGTTACATGTTCTTTCATTCCATCAAAGTCACGGATGATATAGTCAATCACAGTCCACTGGTAGAGTGAATCATGTTTGATGGAATTAGCAGTCAGACGGGAGATCAACTGTTTTCCGTCGAAGTGCTCCAGGGAAAAACGGTATCCCATACCCGAACGGTCATCATAACGGTCAAAATAGGCGATCACGCCCGGTTCAATCTCCACCTGGAAATTCCGGACCACATCGGTTCTTTTATTACGTATATAAGTATTCTGGAATTCAATCCTCGTTTCATTGGCAGGAGGAATAATATACGAACCCAGCACAAAGGTCATCAGTGCAATGATTCCGGCAGAGATCCCATAAGGCAACATGAGCCGCCGGAAACTCATACCACTGGCCAGCATAGCAATGATCTCCGAATTATCTGCTAATTTGGAAGTAAAGAAGATCACAGCGATAAAAGTAAACAGGGGACTGAACAGGTTGGCAAAATAGGGAATAAAGTTCAGGTAGTAATCAAAGATAATTGCATTCAGGGGTACCTCCGGCTGGAGAAACTTATCAATCTTCTCATTGATATCAAATACGACGGAGATCGTAATGATCAGAAGGATCGCAAAGAAGTAAGTTCCCAGGAACTTTTTGATAATATACCAATCTAAACGCTGTAATCTGAACTTCATCTTATAATCTGTTTGACAATTGTTTCACCATCTGGCTTTTCCAGATCGTAAAATCACCTGCTATGATATGTCTGCGTGCTTCTCTTACTAACCATAAATAGAACGCAAGGTTGTGAATGGAAGCAATCTGTAAGGCTAATATTTCATCCGCTTTGATCAGATGATGCAGATAGGCCTTACTGTAAAGTGTATCCACATAGGAATGTGCATCCGGATCTACCGGAAAGAAATCCGCTTCCCATTTTTTATTCCGGATATTGATCGTTCCGTATTGAGTAAATAACTGACCATTTCTACCGTTGCGGGTAGGCATAATGCAGTCGAACATATCCACCCCCCGTTCGATGGCTTCCAGAATATTTACCGGCGTACCAACCCCCATCAGGTAACGGGGTTTATCTTTAGGCAGGATCTCATTCACTACTTCGATCATTTCATACATCTTCTCTGTCGGTTCCCCTACAGCCAGGCCTCCGATCGCATTTCCGTCTGCTCCTTTGGAAGCAATGTTTTCCGCTGCCCGTTTCCGCAGATCCGGGTAAACACATCCCTGAACGATAGGGAAGAGGCTTTGCTGGTATCCGTATTTAGGCTCCGTACTGTTGAAACGGTTCATACAACGGTCTAACCACCGTTCCGTTAATCCCAGGGACTTTTTTGCGTAGTCATAATCCGCGTCACCCGGACAACATTCATCAAAAGCCATGATAATATCCGCACCGATCGTACGTTGTATATCCATTACATTTTCCGGCGTAAACAGATGTTTGGAGCCATCAATATGGGAACGGAACGTAGCACCCTCTTCATGTAGCTTCCGGTTGTCAGACAAAGAAAAGACCTGGAAACCTCCGCTATCCGTCAGGATCGCCCGGTCCCAGCTATTGAATTTGTGTAAACCTCCGGCTTTCTCCAGGATCTCTAATCCCGGACGAAGATACAAATGATACGTATTTCCTAAAATAATAGGAGCGTTAATATCCTCCTTCAACTCTGTCATCTGAACAGCCTTCACTGTCCCCTGGGTGCCAACCGGCATAAAAATAGGCGTTTCGATTACACCGTGATCAGTAGTAATTAAGCCCGCCCTTGCATTTGATTTTATATCGTTGTGCTGTAATTCAAATTTCATGTAGCCTGTTTTGTGCAACAAAGGTAATCATTTTTATTTTAGCTCCTGTTAAATAGTTAAAAGGGAAAATAAAATAGATTCCTCTCCAAACGAATCCAATTCCGTGGAAGGAAATTATTAACCCTGTTTCCATAAATAAAGAGGCCATCCGTCACGGATAGCCTCTTCATGTCAAGGTCTGATATGTGAGGGGTTTTTACCTCAATCTTCCTGCGGGGTCAAAGCCAGGTAAACATCGGCTACCCGTGAAGATTCCGTTAACCTATTATGATATGTGAGATTTACGATTGCAACATATTTGTTATATTGCTCTTCTGAGAGTGTGTTTTTTAGTTGTTTGAAGTTACTGTACAGGATCTGCTGGAAGCCTTCTCCGTGTAAAACCGGAGAAATACTTCCGGACAGATACTGTTTCTGGTCATCAACAAACACTTCATTGATCTGGTACACTTCCTGCATCTGAACGGGAGTCAGTTCAAGATACTTTGCCAATTGTTGAAAGTTCGCAGAAAAGGGTTCTGCTTTTTCAGTCAATTGTTGGGCCTGTACCGTGATCGTACACATCATGAAACTTATAAACGCGATAACTAAACCTGAATTTTTCATTTTGCCTTGTTTTTAATGATTACCTATTCTTTTAATTCTCTTTTTTCCTTTTGATATGACAAAGATGGGAGGGATTTCTTATATATGCATCCACTTTTAGACGAACGGGAAAAAGTAATAGATAATCACGAAAAATGTATCGATCATTAAAAAAGGAGGGGAACATTTAGGGGAAGAGTTCAAAGTTCCAGGTTCAAGATTCCAGGTTCAAAATTTAAGATTTAAAGTTTAAGGAGTAAGGACTAAGGTGCAAAGCTTCATCTTTTATTTATTCCTGAAGGGAATCATAGAAATAGCCCGGGGTAGAGCATGGCGACACCCCGGGTAGAATATCCCTCTCACTCAACTCTGTAGGAGTTGCACTCTTAGGGACTACTAAAGAGTGTCAAAAAAGACCTTCTTTTTTCGTATTATGGGATAATAACCAAAAGTTTTATCTACATTTGATTAGGTTTCCCATGATGGAGAGGCCGGGAGGTAAGTCTTTATGGTTATGCGGATTTTTAAAATTGTTTGTTTGTTTTCTTTGTTTTTTTCTCTGGTGGGTCATGCTGTGGAACCTATGGTCCCTTTCCGGTATGCTCCTCATTCCATTTCACAGACGCGGTTGTCCGGAATAGATCTTTCGAAAGGGGTGAATGTGGGCGTGGTGGCGGAAGTTGGCTCTATTCTCTCCGGAAATCTATCTTCCGTTCCACTGAATTTTGTGATCAATTTGTCTGCTATCAATCCGAATGTAAAGAAAGTCACCCTGACTGAATTTGAATATATTCTAAAGGTGGATCATGTGGATTTTGCGCGTGGGCAGGTGAAGAAGAAATATAAATTTGCTCCCAGCAGTTCGGGAATGGTTTCGATCCCTGTGTATTTGAACCTGACTACGTTGTTGCGTAGTGAGAAAAGCGCAACCGTGCAGAATATGGTGAAAAATTTCATGGGTACAGGAAATCGCCCGACTCAGATCACACTGTATCTTAAACCTGTGTACCAGGTCGGAAAGGAGACAGTAATCCCTACCCAACATATTCCGGTCATATTTACCTTTCAGGGAAACAGATAATAATAAACCCCGTAGTTTCCCGCGCAGGCGGGGATCGCATAAGAACCGGCAGTTTCAACTCTTTATTGGTAGTTAGTAGTTAGCAGTATGTTCGCTACGCTCACTTAGTAGAAAACCCAAACGAGCGTAGCGAGTCCCCTACTAACTACCCAAATTTTAAAACCTTCCAGGAACAACCCTGGGTACAAATAAGTTTATTTCTTTTTCTCTTTGTTGGATTTAGAAGCAAAGTCTTCCAACTCTTTTTCTGTCATACTGTTGGCCACTTTTCTTATTTCTTCACTGGAGGTACTGCTTTCCCCTCTTTTATAAGCCAGGGCTGCGCCCATCAGCTTTCGTTGTTTCTCGCTTTTTGCCGGCATACTTTTTCTTTTTTTAGTTTGACTGGATTGTAACAGTTTTTTCCGGAGGATGGTTCAGGGGGGGGAGATGCTGGTATTTTATCAGGATCAATAGTATTTTTCAATTCCACCAAATCCTGTAATTATTTTATTTTCTTTCGTTTTACTTATAAAATGGTTTAAACGCTTTTCAAATTCTTCAGGTCGTTTCCGGGCAGCTTGAATGTAGGCAATCCGGATACGTTTATAGGGGTCGGAAAAATGTTGATAATTTTTCCAGACTATTGGATCCTCTTTTAGTCTGTCCATGATCTCCTTTGGAAAAATAAAAGGATCAGATAAAACATGTCGTATTTTATCCTCAAATTTGGGATGTATCATTTTATTTTTCAATAGCCATTTAAGTCTTTCTTTATTGGTTTGCGAATAAGCACTTGTAGGTTTTCTGGGAGTGAAGCGTTGAATTTTATGTTCTTTGTCAAAGGATTTTATTGTGCTGTCAATCCAATCGAAGCAAAGAGCTTCTTCAACCGCATCATTATATAAAATACCTTTTTTGTCCGAAGATTTAGTGGGAAATACAAACCAGATTTCTCCTGCGGTTTCAAAGTTATCTGTCAGCCATTTTCTCCAATCTTCCCGGTTCTCAAAAAACTTTATTTTATGTTCTATTGTCATAACAACTCATTTAAACTTATTATTTTGCAGTGGGTGCCCCAAAGTGTATATGCTCTTTGACAAAGCTACAGCTTGTAAGCCCAAAGGGCTTGCATATAAATAACCGCGGGTTTCACCCAGTCACGTTCGGCAGATTTTTCGAAGGTTGATTGGCGAAGGTTGATCTTTGTCTCTTAAGTCCCGCAGGGACGGCACATATTTAGCCTGGGACGCAAGTCCCAGGTAGAGAAATCCCCACCCGGGGTGTGCTGTAGGTACACCCCCTCTCGTATATTTGCTATGTATTATATATTAAGTTGTCTTAAAGAAGAACA
>JAJQEE010000032.1 GCA_021201865.1 Tannerellaceae bacterium
TATTCCTTATGCTGCCGGCTATTTATATATTACCATTCCGGGAAACTTACTCATGTCACTTAGTTTTGGGTTTAATGCGATCATGCGTGCTTCCGGTTATCCTAAGAAAGCGATGGTCACTATGATGATAGGTGCCTTGTTGAATGTGATTCTGGACCCTGTTTTCATCTTTTGGTTAAATATGGGGATCCGGGGAGCTGCCATTGCGACCATTCTTTCGATGGTTGCCAGTACACTCTTTGTGATGTGGCATTTTTTCAAACCGGATAGTGTTGTAAAGTTAAAGAAAAAATATATCGGGCTGGATAAACGGGTCGTATGGAGTATTCTGACGATTGGTATTTCTCCTTTTGCCATGCAATTGGCAGGTAGCTTAGTCAATGTGGTCCTGAATCATTCATTAAAGGAGTATGGAGGTGATCTGGCCATCGGAGCGAATGGAATTATTACCAGTGTCGCATTACTTTTGGTAATGCTTATTGTCGGAATTAGCCAGGGGATGCAGCCGATCGTTGGGTTTAATTATGGGGCCGGGAATCAGCAGCGGGTGCAGCAGACACTAAAGTTAGTGATCCTCACGGCTACTTGTATTATGGGAATAGGATGGATCTGTAGCCAGTTGTTCCCTGAATGGATTGTACGAGGGTTCACCCGTGATCCGGAACTGGTGGCTATCGCTTCAAATGGTTTACGGATCAACCTGATGATGGTATTTGTAGTAGGATCTCAGATCACAATTAGCCAGTTCTTTCAAAGTATAGGTATTGCCTGGAAAACGATATTCCTGAGTTTAACCCGCCAGGTCCTGTTCCTCATACCTGCTGTTCTGGTGTTACCTTCTTTTATAGGGCTGGATGGTGTCTGGTTTGCTTCACCGTTTTCCGACCTGCTGGCTGCCATTGTAGCCTGGGGTTTTCTCTGGTGGCATGTTAAAAACCTCAAAAACAGGAAATCAGATTGAACTTATTGTCCTTTTTATTGTCTATACAAAACAAGAAATAAAGAAACAATATTAATATAGACACCTATGAAAGGATTAATTATATTTTCACTCATTTTATTCATGTCTGCCTGTTCAACAACCAGTCAGTATCCCAACACACCGGAAGGGATGGCACAACGGGCAGAAAATGAATTGAAAAAAATGGATAAAGAGACTAAAAAAGCAGCACAGGCAGCTTATGATCAGGCTCTTTTTAATCAGGCAGTTGCTGCCTTAGAGGCTCGTGAATTCGTGCTGGAGGCAGATCGTGTAGACTTTAAAAGAGGACGCTTTGCCTATGTGAATTTATCTACTAATTTTGTCTCTATGCATGGAAACAAAGCAACGATCCAGTTTGCTTTTAATTCACCGTATGCCGGTCCGAACGGGATTGGGGGACTTACTGTAGATGGAACTGCTTCCAATGTAAAGATGAATACCGATTCAAAAGGGAATGTGACATTCAGTATGATGGTGCAAGGAGTAGGCGTATCTGCCAATGTAACATTACGGATGATCAAGGACACAAATCGTTGTACGGCTATTGTGACTCCGAATTTCAATAGTAACCGGACTACCTTTACTGGTATTTTATATCCGGAAAGTGAATCCAACGTCTTTAAAGGAAGATCGTTGTAATACATAAATTATGTAATTTTACAATAGAGATGACGCGGACAGGTGCAGAAGAATGCCTATCTGCGTCATCTATGTTCCCTTTTACTCGTTGCGTACTTTTTTGTATCTTTGTATTCTAACTTTAATCATTTAGATATGCAATTATCATTAGACCAGAAAGATCTTCATAAATTCCTGATGATCGGTGATAAAGTACTGATCAAACCTAAAAATCCTCAGAGCCAGACAAAATCCGGTTTATATCTTCCTCCGACTGTCCAGCAGGGAGAAAAGATACAGAGCGGCTATATCATTAAAGCAGGTCCTGGTTATCCATTGCCTTCTGCTACAGAAGAGACGGAAGTCTGGAAGAAAAAAGAGGAGGGGGAAGTCCATTATCTTCCGTTACAGGCAAAGGAGGGGGATCTGGCTGTTTATCTGCAAAATGCCGCCTATGAGATCAGTTTTAATGAAGAGACCTATATGATTGTACCACATTCTGCTATTTTGATGCTTATCCGGGATGAAGGATTGTTTGAATAATCTCTTTTTATTTGGCAAAATACTAAGAATATCAGTTTTTTGATGTATTTTTGCCGCGATATAGCAAAATAAACTATCAACAGGGACGATTTATAATGAATAAAATTGTTAGTAAAGAAAATTTCTCCGCCCATGTGGTTAAACTGGAAGTGGAGGCACCCTTAATTGCCCGTTCCCGTAAAGCAGGTCACTTTGTTATCGTAAAAGTGGGTGAGAAAGGTGAACGTATCCCTTTAACGATTGCCGGAGCAGATGTAGAAAAGGGTACTATTACGTTAGTTATCCAGGCAGTAGGCGGATCATCCAGGAAAATATGCGAACTGAATGTCGGTGATGAGATCACGGACCTGGTAGGTCCGTTAGGACAGGCTACCCATATTGAGAAGGTGGGTACTGTGGTTTGTGCCGGAGGTGGAGTAGGAGTAGCTCCTTTATTGCCTATCGTAGAGGCATTTCACAAAGCCGGTAACCGGGTGATCGTTGTGCTGGCTGCACGGACGAAGGATCTGGTGATCCTTGAAGAGCAGATGCGTGCCAATTCCGATGAGGTGATTATCATGACCGATGATGGCTCTTATGGAACTCAGGGATTAGTAACCCATGGAGTAGAAAGTGTGATTAACCGCGAGCAGGTTGACCTTTGTGTGACGATCGGCCCTGCTGTAATGATGAAATTTGTTTCTGCCCTGACTCAGAAATATAATGTACCCACGATAGCTTCCTTGAATACGATCATGGTAGATGGAACAGGTATGTGCGGTGCCTGCCGTATTACCGTAGGTGGTAAAACTAAATTTGTATGTGTGGATGGACCTGAATTTGATGCTCATCAGGTAGACTTTGACGAGATGCTGATGCGTCTGAGTGTATATAAAGAGGTAGAAAAAAAGTAAAAACCCGTATTCAAGAATGATGACAATAGAAGAATTAATTGCAATCCGTCGTAGTGAACCGTGGAGGGAAGAACTACGGAAAAGCAAAAAAAATAAAGAACGCGCGGATATTCCCCGTGTACACATGAATGAACTGGACCCGGAGATCAGAAGCCGTAACAATGAAGAGGTGAACCTGGGTCTGACAGCTGAACAGGCTATGCAGGAAGCCCAGCGTTGCTTAGACTGTCCGAATCCAACCTGTATGAATGGCTGTCCGGTAAATATTAACATTCCAACCTTTGTTAAATACATTGAGAAAGGAGATTTCCTGAGTGCTGCCAAAACCTTGAAAGAGACCAGTGCTCTTCCTGCTGTTTGCGGACGTGTGTGTCCACAGGAGAAACAATGTGAAGCACAGTGTATCTACATCCGGAAAATGAAGAAGGAGCCTGTTGCGATTGGTTACCTGGAACGTTTTGCTGCTGATTATGAACGCGAGAGCGGGCAGATTTCTGTTCCTGAGGTTGCTGAGAAGAACGGTAAAAAGATTGCCGTGATCGGTTCCGGTCCTGCCGGGTTATCTTTTGCCGGAGATATGGCAAAATTAGGATATGAGGTCACTGTTTTTGAAGCATTGCATGAGATCGGTGGCGTATTAAAATATGGTATTCCAGAGTTTCGTCTTCCCAATCATATTGTAGATGTGGAAATTGATAACCTACGTCAGATGGGTGTTCAGTTTATTAAGAACTGCATTATCGGTAAAACGGTCAGCTATGAGAACCTTCAGGAAGATGGTTTTCAGGGGATCTTTGTCGCCAGTGGAGCAGGCCTTCCTAACTTTATGAATATCCCGGGAGAGAACCTGATTGGTGTGATGTCTTCTAATGAATACCTGACTCGTGTGAATCTGATGGACGCGGCTAATCCGGAGAGTGATACTCCGGTCCTGTTCGGTAAGAATGTGGCGGTGATCGGTGGAGGTAATACGGCCATGGACTCGGTGCGTACTGCCCGTCGCTTAGGTGCAGACAGAGCCATGATCATTTATCGTCGTAGTGAAGAAGAGATGCCTGCCCGTGTGGAAGAGGTGAAACATGCGAAAGAGGAAGGCGTTGAATTCATGACATTGCATAATCCGGTTGAATATCTGGGGGATGACAAAGGTCGTGTGAAACAAATGCGTCTGCAAAAGATGGAATTAGGTGAACCGGATGCATCCGGCCGTCGTAGTCCGGTTCCTGTGGAAGGAGCTATCGAAACAATCGATGTGGATGTGGTGATCGTGAGTGTAGGAGTTTCTCCGAACCCGCTTGTTCCAAGTTCTATCCAGGGACTGGAAGTAACCCGTAAAGGAACTATTGTGGTCAATGAAGACACGATGTGCTCTGCATTGAATGACGTATATGCAGGCGGTGACATCGTAAGAGGTGGGGCAACCGTGATCTTAGCCATGGGTGACGGAAGAAAAGCCGCCGCCGCGATGCATGAACGTTTAAAATAAAGATTATCAGGCTGAATAGTATAGAGAAGGGAAGTATATGAACACGTATACTTCCCTTCATTTATATATAGTATATTAACAAAGATGTTTTCTGAGCATAGCTCCGGTAAACATAGCTAATGATTTAACCGGCTCTAATTTGGCAAATCCATTCAATAGTCCCCAGTCGTGGATTACTCCATCAAAACGGATCGTAGTGACCTCTACACCGGCTTCATCTAATTTTCTTCCCAATGTTTCACCACCATCTCTTAAAATATCATTTTCAGCTACCATGATCAGCGTAGGAGGAAGGCCGCTGAGCTGCTCTTTGGTTGCTAAGGCAGGAGCTACATGGATGTCCTGTTTATCTTCCGGCTTACTGATATATTGTTCCATCATCCATTCCATTAAAGGAGTGGTAAGGAATCTCTCAATACCGTATTTCTCAAAGGACTCGTGATCGGTACTGGCATCTGCTGCCGGCCACATCAACACCTGTGCTTTGATTTGAGGTCCATGATTCATTTTGGACATGAGACTGGTCACAATCGACATATTACCTCCGGCACTGTTACTTACCATCGCGATCCGGGTTCCGTCTACATTGATCTCATCCCCATACTGGGATACCCATTTGAGGGTAGCATAGACCTCATTGACCGCCTGGGGAAATTTAGCCTCCGGCGAACGGGAATAATTAACGAATACGCACGCCAGCCCGGATTCTACAACAATATCCCGGACTAACCGCTGATGAGTCGGATAATCTCCCAACACCCATCCACCACCGTGGATAAAGATGAATACCGGCAGTTTTTCTTTTACGCCTGACGGACGAACAATGTTTAATTTAACCTCAAAGCAGTCCTGTGTGATCGTCTTTTCAGATTCATCAATTCCTGACAGTTCTACTTTCACTGAGGACTGAGCTTTGCTAAGTACATCCCGTGCATCTTTAGGCGGGAGAGATTCTACAGGAGTATCACTCGCATTCAGTACTTTCAGATACTCTTTGGTTCCAACACTTAAATGTCTGTCCTTCAGATAATCCGGGGTTTTAGGATGTCCTTTATCCATAATTAAAGTTTTTTTGTTGTTTATACTTTTTGGTAATTCCCTATTTATTTAGTTATAAACAGTTTGAGAACATAAATAGTTAAAGGATCAAGTAGTTTCTTTATTGTCTATTACAAAGTTTTTTGTGAAAACATCGCTGATTCCTCCCGTTTTCCTGTCTTACCTGATTTAAAATAATGACGTATGAAAAGAAGAAAATAAAGATAATAGCTATCTTAAATATATTAATATGTGCACCTTTTTTCCCTTGGAAAGGTACTTCTTCTTCGGATCACGTCCGTGATCCCATCGGTTCACACGTGTGATCCCATCGGTTCACACGTGTGAACCGATAAAAAGGTGGGATATTACCTGAAAAACAGAGCGGAGATGGTTGAAAGAAAGAAGCTATATCTCAGGATTTCTGTGGAGAGTAAAACAAATCAGCCATTTACATCTGATGTGTAAATGGCTGAATAGTGTCGGGATGACAGGATTTGAACCTGCGACCACACGCCCCCCAGACGCGTACTCTACCGGGCTGAGCTACATCCCGCTCATATTTCCTGCAAAAATATGATTTTTGTGTTACATACCAAAGCTTTCCCTATAAAAATCCAGTGATTCCAGAATAAGTTCTTTGCTAACAGATTGATTGATCCGCACTTCACCTATCTGGGATAGAAGGGTAAAATTAATCACTCCACCTTCATTTTTCTTGTCATGGGTCATGTATTCGTATAGAATGTCATAATCTTTGCAGTCAAATGCGATAGGAGTATAATATTCTTTGATGTAATAAACGATCTGTCGGAGACGGTCCATCGGGAATCCACAGGCTTTATAAGATAGATATAGCTCGCTGATGATCCCGGCGGCTACGGCATGGCCATGTAAGATGGGTTGTCCTTTTTTGAAAGACAGGCTTTCAAAAGCATGGCCGACCGTGTGTCCGAAGTTCAAGGCTTTCCGGATTCCGTGTTCTTTTGGGTCTTCCTCTACAATACGCTCTTTCACCGCTACGGACTGAGCAACCATTTTATTGAGGAAAGTATAGTCAATCTCTCCATCCAGATCAAATAACAGGATAGAGGTGTAGGTCTCCATGGAGCTGATTAATGCATGTTTGATCATCTCAGCATAACCGGAAAGCAGATTCTCTTTATCTAACGTGCGTAGAAACTCACAGTCAATAAAGACACATACCGGAGGATAGAAAGAGCCTACTTCATTTTTTAACCCATTGAAATTAATCCCGGTTTTTCCTCCGACAGCTGCATCTACAGAAGCCATTAAGGTAGTCGGAACATTCACTGTTTTAATTCCCCGTTTAAAGGTCGCTCCGGCAAAACCGCCTAAGTCCGTAATCATTCCGCCCCCTAAATTTACTAACAGAGAATTTCTGGAAGCTCCTTCAGTAGAAAGAATGTGCCAGATATGAGAGAGGGATTCGATCTCTTTATGGACATCTCCCGCACCAATCGTAATGACTCTGGCTTGTTGGATCTCAGGGAGCTCCTGTATGGACGGCAAACACTTTTGTTGGGTGTTCGTATCAGTCAGTATAAATAATTTATCGTAGGTTAAGGAGGATAATAACTCCTGCAAATCTGCTTTTAAATTCCTGGAAATTACGACTTTCTGCTCTGCCATATGAATCTCTTTTTTTCTTCTGAAATTTGTTCCCCGCGTAGGCGGGGATCGCATTATAACTCTCGGTTTCTTTCTTATGGGAAAGAGCCAATACCTTTGCGATCCCCGCCTACGCGGGGAACACTGTTTAAATTCTATTCCAACCCTACGGCTGCAATTACTGCGTCTACTGCATTAACTAAGCCATCCGGGTTTTTTCCTCCGGCTGTTGCGAAGTGAGGCTGGCCACCTCCGCCACCTTGTATGTATTGCGCTGCCTCTTTCACCAGCTTACCAGCATTGTAACCGGAAGCTACCAGGTCATCGCTTAACATGACCATCAGGGTACATTTCGGATCTTCTTTGATGCCGGCGACAAAGACAAAGCTCTCTTTCATTTCTCCTTTGATCTGGAAAGCGATGTCTTTCATCATCTCCGCTTTTCCTTTCATGATCACCCGGATCAGTTTCACGCCCTGTTTATCCACAGCACGGGAAATAATCTCTTTCTTTACCTGAATAGATTTTTCCTTGATAAAGTCTTCGATCTGTTTTTTCATCTCCGCATTTTCTTCGATAGACTTTTTAATTGCCTGTGTCAGGTTCGGCATGTTGTTCATCAGGGCACGCATTTCACGAATCATATCCTGCTGGTCAAATGCAAACTGTTCCGCTTTCTCCGCAGTAACGGCTTCTATACGTCTGACTCCGGCTGCAATAGAACTTTCTCCGATTACACGCAGGGTTCCGATCATTCCGGTATAAGGAATATGTGTACCTCCACAAAGTTCTACGGAAGTACCGTATTTAACCACACGCACTTCTTCGCCGTATTTCTCTCCGAACAGTGCCATGGCACCCATTTCTTTTGCCTGGTTGATCGGTAGTGAACGATGTTCTTCTAATTTATAGTTTGCCCGGATCTTTTCTCCTACTAATTTTTCAACCTGGCGGATCTCTTCATCTGTTACCTTCTGGAAATGAGAGAAGTCAAAACGAAGGGATTCCGGAGATACATAGGAACCTCTCTGTTCCACATGCGAGCCTAATACCTCCCGGAGGGCTTCATGTAGCAGGTGAGTTCCGGAGTGATTACATTCACTTTGTATCCGTTTTTTCCGGTTGATCTGTGCATGGAACGTAGCGGTCAGATCATTGGGTAACCTGGTTGACAAATGAATAGTCAGGTTATTTTCACTTTTGGTATCGATGATATCGATTTTCTCTTCCTCACTTACTAACCAGCCGGTATCCCCTACCTGGCCTCCTTTTTCAGCATAGAAAGGGGTCTGATCCAGCACGAGCTGATACAGTTCTTTATTTTTCTGTTTAATCTTACGGTAGCGAAGGATCTCCGCGTCACATTCAAACAGATCATATCCCACAAATGTGCTTTCTCCTTCTTTTAGTACTACCCAGTCTCCTGTTTCTATGGCAGCCGCATTCCGGGCACGTTCTTTTTGTTTCTGCATTTCTGCATTGAACTCCTCAATGTTTGCTTCCATACCGTTTTCACGTAGGATCAGTTCTGTCAGGTCCAAAGGAAAACCGAACGTATCATACAACGTGAATGCATCTACTCCGCTTAATACTTTTTTCCCTGCTGCTTTGGCTTCTTCCATCTTTTTGTCCAACAGACGAATACCTGTTTCCAGCGTACGCAGGAAGGAATCTTCTTCTTCTTTGATTACTTTTTCGATCAGGTTTTTCTGCTCGGTCAGTTCCGGATAAGCGTCTCCCATCGTGTCGATCAGCGCAGGAAGTAGTTTATACATAAAGGCTTCCCGGCGGTTCAGGAAGGTGTATCCATAACGGACTGCCCGGCGCAGAATACGGCGGATCACATATCCGGCTTTTGCATTGGAAGGCAACTGGCCGTCTGTGATGGAGAAAGCGATGGTACGGATATGGTCCGCGATCACACGCATGGCAATATCTTTCTGGTTGTCTGAGCCATACGTAAATCCGGTAATCTGGGCTATTTTCTGGATAATAGGCTGGAAAGCATCTGTGTCGTAATTAGATGTTTTGTCCTGAAGGGCCATGCACAGACGCTCAAATCCCATCCCTGTGTCAATGACTTTTGCAGGCAGTGGTTCCAGGGACCCGTCGGCTTTCCGGTTGTACTGCATGAACACCAGATTCCAGATCTCAATCACTTGAGGATGGTCTTTGTTGATCATCTCCGCTCCGGGAACAGCTTTGCGTTCTTCTTCCGTGCGAAGGTCGATGTGTATTTCAGAACAGGGACCACAAGGGCCGGTATCGCCCATTTCCCAAAAATTATCTTTTTTATTTCCGTTAATGATATGATCTGCCGGAAGATATTTTTCCCAGTATTGAGCTGCTTCGTTGTCACGTTCCAGCCCTTCTGCACTGCTACCTTCAAAAACAGTAGCATATAGACGGACCGGATCTAATTTAAGTACGTCTACCAGATATTCCCATGCCCATGCAATGGCCTCTTCTTTGAAATAATCTCCGAACGACCAGTTGCCCAACATTTCAAACATGGTGTGGTGATAGGTATCATGTCCAACCTCTTCCAGGTCATTATGTTTACCACTCACACGAAGACATTTCTGAGAGTCCGCAATACGCGGGTATTTGATAGGGACATTTCCTAAAATGATATCTTTGAACTGGTTCATACCCGCATTGGTAAACATCAAGGTAGGGTCTCCCTTGATTACCATAGGAGCAGACGGTACGATCTGATGTTGTTTGGAAGCAAAAAATGCTTTAAACGATTCACGGGTTTCTTTAGCTGTCAACATAATTCTTTTTAGTAGTTAGTAGCTGGTAGTTAGTAGTTGGCAGAAGAGGACCGTTTTGTCCTTTCCGGAACGATGTATTTTCCTTGCGTCCGGTGACCAATCCCTAACTACTCCAATATATTAATATTCCGAAAAACAATTTGCAAAAGTACTGTAAATTATTATTTTTGTAAGCATTCAGGTAACAAAATATTATATGAAACTACTTAAAACAAGGAAAACATATTACTTCTATAACCCCAATACTTTAAACTATGAGCGTGTTTATCCGTCGTTGAAGGATCGTTTTTTTATTGTACTGAAACATCTGAGTACAGGAATTGCTTTTGGTATCGCTACTTTCTTTATCATGATGAACTTCATTGATTCTCCGATGGAATCTCAGTTAAGGAAAGAGAATAAGCTTTTGCAAACCCAGTATGAAGTCCTTTCTTTGCGGTTGAACAGTGCGCTGGATGTGCTGGATGATATTCAGCAACGGGATGAGAATTTGTACCGGGCTATTTTCCAGGCGGAGGGAATTCCGCAGTCGATCCGTAAATCCGGGTTTGGCGGTAGCAACCGCTATGAACATTTGTTAAGTTTATCTAATCCGGAGATGGTTGTTTCCACGACTCAGAAGATGGATATGTTGAGTAAACAACTGTATATTCAGTCTAACTCGCTGGAGGAACTGATCCATATGGGGAAGACCCAGGAAGAACGTTTGAAATGTATTCCTGCAATTCAGCCCATCTCTAATAAAGACCTGACCCGTACGGCCTCCGGCTATGGGATGCGTATGGACCCTATTTACCGGACGCCCCGTTTCCATGCAGGAATGGATTTTTCTGCTAAAGTGGGAACGGATGTATATGCTACCGGGAACGGACGGATCATATTTGCGGGCTGGAAGCAGGGATATGGAAATTGTATTACGATAGATCATGGTTTTGGCTATCAGACTTTATATGGACATTTGAGTAAATTCAAAGTGCGTGTTGGTCAGAAAGTGACACGGGGAGAGGTGATCGGATTTGTAGGGAATACCGGAAAGTCCACAGGTGCCCATCTTCATTATGAGGTACTCGTCCGGGGGAAACATGATAATCCGGCGAAGTATTACTTTATGGATCTGACCCCGGAAGAGTATGACCGGATGATCCAGATTGCTGAAAACCATGGCCGGGTCATGGATTAAAATAATAGATTAAGATATGTCATTCAAAAAGGCTACTGATCAGAAATTATATTCTTCCATCGGTGAGGTGGCCCAGATGTTTGGGGTGAATGAGTCCACACTCCGTTTCTGGGAAAAGGAGTTTGATATTATTCAGCCACGGAAAACAGGGAAGGGGACCCGGTTCTACAGGCAGGAAGATATAGAAGCGGTCCGGCTTATTTATCATCTGGTGAAAGAGCGGGGAATGACCTTAGCGGGTGCCCGGCAGAAACTGAAGAATAATAAAGAGGTCACGATCCGGCAGGAACAGATCGTTAACCGGCTGAAAATGATCCGGGAGGAACTCCTTTCTATGAAAGCCGCATTTGATACACTGGATCCGGAAGAATAACCGGTTGTTGATAAAAACATGCTATCCTTTTCTGTATTTACGATTGAATCATATACCTTTGCGACCAATTTAATAAATAAACAAGATATGGAAATTACGGGTAAAATTATTGCTGTATTGCCTGCTCAGGGTGGTACGAGTAAGACCGGAAACGAGTGGAAAAAGCAGGAGTATGTTTTAGAAACACATGAACAATATCCTAAAAAAGTATGTTTTCAGATATTCGGTAGTGACCGGATCGATCAGGCTGCTATCCAACCGGGAGAAGAGTTAACAGTATATTTTGATATTGATAGCCGTGAATACAATGGCCGTTGGTTCACGAATATTAACTGCTGGAAGGTAGAGCGTGTAATGGGTGTAGGTGGAATGGAAGGCGAAATGGTTCCTCAAGGGGCTGCGTTTGCTTCTCCGGCTCCGGATTTTCCTGCTGCCAGTCCAACGGATGATCTGCCATTTTAACTGCACGGGATTTGTTTCCCGGTGCAGAATTTAGAAGTTAACTATATAGGGGGTTGACTTCTATAAGGTAACTTCTAAATTCTGAGAAATGAATATTTTACTTTTAACAGGTGGTTTAATCTTAATCTTAGTGGGTGCCAATCTGTTGACGGATGGTGCCTCTGCCATAGCTAATCGTTTCCATATTTCTCCTTTGGTAATTGGTCTGACGATTGTCGCTTTTGGAACGTCTGCCCCTGAATTAACGATTAGTCTGGTTTCTGCTTTACAGGGTAGTTCCGATATTGCGATCGGAAATGTAGTGGGAAGTAATATCTTTAATACCCTGATGATCGTGGGCGTCACGGCTGTTCTCTCTCCTATCTCTATTTCTAAAGGTACGTTGAGCAAAGAGATCCCTCTTTGTCTCCTTGCTTCTGTTGTACTATTTATCTGTGCGAATGATATTTTTCTGAACCGGGAGGCGGAGAATATAATCAGTCGTAGTGATGGATTAGTATTACTCTGTTTTTTCTGATCTTTTTAAGTTATACGTTTGCCATTGCCCGTAATGGATCAGAAAATGAAGTAGAGATAAAATCGATCCCGCTCTGGAAAAGCGTCTTATTTATTGTATTAGGATTAGTGGGCTTAGTATATGGAGGGCAGTTTTTTGTCGACGGTGCTTCGGGGATTGCCCGTAGTTTAGGAGTCAGTGAATCAGTTATTGCCATCACATTAGTAGCGGCAGGTACCTCTTTGCCTGAATTGGCTACTTCGGTAGTCGCAGCCTTAAAAAAGAATCCGGAGATCGCTATCGGGAATGTAATAGGTTCTAATCTGTTTAATATCTTTCTGGTGGTAGGGACCAGTGCGTCAGTTGCACCTATGTATGTCCGGGATATTACCAATATTGATTTTGCCGTACTAATTGCTTCCTGTTTCTTATTATTTATATTTGGATGGCTGTTTAAACAAAGAATGATTACCCGCATAGAAGGAGGGATACTCATCCTTTGTTATGTAGGATATACCGCTTATCTTCTGATAAATGCCTGATATATTACTCCGATACTCGGCCTACTGATTTTACATTCTTGATTTTGGAAAGGGTTACACAGATCCGTTGAATATCTTTCACATCGTGTACTTTTAGTTTTATTTTTCCTTCAAAAACACCATCTTTCGCCTCTACCAGTAATCGCTGGATATTCACATTGAAGTCATCCGATAATGTTTTGGTGATCGTATTTAATACCCCTAATGCATCTATCCCCTTTATTTCCAGGGTAGCATCGAAGGAAACATTTTTATGACTGCTCCATTGGGTGGAAAGAATACGTTCTCCAAAGCTACTTCTTAGTTTGGTCGCAATCGGGCAGGAACGTTTATGAACGGTGACTGTATTGTCATCATTGATAAATCCGATTGAATCATCTCCCGGAATGGGTTTACAACATTCTGCAATTTTATAATTCCGTTCAAATGCCTCTTCACTGAGGATATAAGGTTTACTTTTATCAAACTTCTTCGCTGGCTTTTCTTCCTCTTCCGGCTCTTCTTTTTCTTGACCGGATTTGTTACCCATTCTTAATGCCTGCTTTACATATTTAAAGAGTGGGTTATCGGATTTTTCCCGGAGCAGTTTTTTGATATTCTCCGGTAAGATCACTTCTCCTTTTTCAACCGAATAGAAGAAGTCATCCCGTTTGGGGAAACCAAAATACAAAGCGAGCTTATTTATATTTCCGTTAGAGGCTTCTAATTCGGAGCGCCTGAATACCTCCTGTACCTTCTCTTCTCCCGCTTTTATGCCCTCTTTGCGTGCCTTTTTCAGGGCACTGTCTATTTTAGTCCGGGCCCGGGCGGTTGTTACGAAGTTCAGCCATTCTGCCTGTGGCATCTGGGAACGTGAAGTCAGGATCTCTACCTGGTCTCCACTGGATAGCTTATGACTCAATGGTACCAGCCGGTGATTCACTTTGGCTCCAATACATTTATTCCCGATGTTCGTGTGGAGTGCATATGCAAAGTCCAGGGCGGTAGCTCCTTGTGGGAGTGTTTTAATATCCCCTTTAGGAGTAAAGACAAATATTTCAGCGGTGAACAGGTTTAGTTTGATTGTATCTAAGAAATCCAGTGCATTTGGATCAGGACTTTCCAATATTTCGGTAATGGTCTGAAGCCACTTGTCTAATTCTGTATCTTCTTCAATGTTGGAACCTTTGTATTTCCAGTGAGCAGCAAATCCTTTCTCTGCGATTTCATCCATTTGGCGGCTACGGATCTGGATCTCTACCCATTGTCCATCCTGTCCCATCACGGTCAGGTGAAGAGCCTGGTAACCATTTGCTTTTGGCCGGCTTACCCAGTCCCGGATCCGGTCCGGACGGATTTTATAAATGTCTGTAATGGCTGAATAGATGTCCCAGCAGAGGTTTTTGTCATCAATCCCTGGCAACGAGTCAAAGATGATCCGGACAGCGTAAATATCGTAGATTTCTTCAAAGGAGACACCTTTCGTCTGCATTTTATTCCAGATAGAGAAAATCGATTTCACCCGAGCCTTCATATCGTAGGATATGCCTAAAGCCTTGAGTTTATCATGTACAGGGGCCGCAAACTCTTCAAATACTTTGTTTCGTTCCTGCTCGGTTGATTTTAATTTGTCTTCTATAAACTGGTATTCCTGCGGATGTTCGTATTTGAAACTGAGGTCTTCTAATTCTGTTTTGATGGAAAAGAGTCCCAACCGGTGAGCCATGGGAGCGTACAGATAAAGGGTCTCTCCTGCAATCTTATACTGCTTGGCCGGACGTAGGGAACCTAAAGTTCGCATGTTATGCAAACGGTCTGCGATCTTGATCAGGATTACCCGTATATCGTCACTCATAGTGAGCAATAATTTACGGAAATTCTCCGCCTGTTCGGAGGCCTGTTCTCCAAAGATACCTCCGGATATTTTAGTGAGTCCGTCAACGATCTGGGCGATCTTCTCGCCAAACATATTTTTGATGTCATCAACCGTATATTCGGTATCCTCCACTACATCATGTAACAAGGCAGAACAGATAGAGGTAGAACCGAGGCTCATTTCCTTGCAAACAATGCGGGCAACGGCCAGAGGGTGCATAATGTAAGGCTCTCCCGAACGGCGTTTTACACCGGCATGTGCCTGGTTCGCAAAGTTAAAAGCTTTGGTAATACGTTCAACCTTACGGCGATGATTGGTATTTAGATAATCATTTAATAAGTTATTAAATTCGTCCTGGATTAACTGCTCATCAGAGATGGGAGCAGTTTTCATATCATTTTCTTCGCTCATGTCACACCTTCCTATCTAAAAAATGGTCTTTCGGATAAATATACAAATATTTGACTAACAAGAACTACTTATCTTTTTAAAATAGTATCAGCTTTTTGCCGGAATCTTCAATACCTGTCCCGGACGTATGTTGGTGTTGGGTAATCCGTTGGTTTTCTGAATCACTTCTGCTGTTATACCCGGATAACGCCGGGAAATAGAGTAGAGGGAGTCTCCGGATTGGACGGTATAGGTCACAAATCCATCTGCATCCACCTGGGTGGAAATGACAGGGGTAGAAATGGTTTCCTGTTTTTTAGAAGGGTTGCCGTTGGCAAATCGTACTCCTCCGTTATCTACATATAACCGGAGTCGCTTGCCGTTGGCTACTCTGTTAGAGCTTAGCCCATTCCAGGCACGGATATCTTTGGCTGTCACACCATATTTATCCGCGATCGTGTATAGATTTTCCCCTTGTTTGGCTATGTGAGTGATCTGTTCCCGGCGTGAAGAGGAGGTGTTTTCTTCTGTCGCTGGTAAGCAATTGGCTAATAACTCTTCTATGCGATGGGTATATACCGAGTCCTCTTTTTCTATGAATGCATAGGTTTGTGCTGCCGGTAGTTTCAGAACAGAGGGTTTGGTATTTCCGGGTATAATGTCCCGTTTGTACTGGGGATTTAATGCTCTTAATTGTTCCAGTTCTATCTGTAGCAGGTCGGCCACTTGTTCGAAATGTAATGCATTATGAACCATGATCGTATCTGTCGCTAAAGGTAAAGTGGTTTGTACCGGACAGATATTATGGTCGCAATGATAATTCATAATATAGTTAGCTGCAATAAAGAGAGGCACATAGGACCGGGTTTCTTTAGGAAGGTAAGGGTAAATATCCCAAAAGCCGGTTTTGCCTCCGGATCTGCGGATGGCTTTGTTTACATTTCCCGGACCACAATTATAGGAGGCTAAGACTAAATTCCAGTCACCATAGATTGCATACATATCCTTGAAGTAGTTACAGGCTGCATGGGTTGCTTTCACCGGATCCCGGCGCTCATCTACCAGGCTGTTGATTTCCAGACCGTAACTTTTGGCTGTCGGCAACATAAATTGCCAGATCCCTGCTGCTCCAACCCGCGAAATGGCTGTAGGGTTCAGGGCACTTTCTACGATAGCTAAGTATTTTAGTTCGATTGGCAGATCATGTTCGTCTAACACTTGTTCGATGATCGGAAAATAGAAATCTGCCATCCCTAACATATAACGGATCAGGTTTCTGCGTTTAGCTGCATATAGATCAATGCAGTCGCGTACCGTTTTATTATAGGTCATCGGGATCATATGGGGTAACCTTTCCAGACGCTCCCGGTAGATAGAGTCATGAAAAAATACATTTTCATTCTCATCATGGCAAAACTCGTCGGTTTTACTGAAATATTGGACATGCCATGTGTGAAGTAAACTATCTACATCCGCATCCAGACTTTCCGGAATTAACCCGATGTGAGTAAATAAAGAGTCATCAGAAAGAATGGAATATTGTTGTTCGTCTATTATTCCTTCCTGTGCATTCAGAGTTGCGCATGCACAAAGCGTACATAGGCTAACTAAAAATTTATTCATAATGCTATTTAGAATGTTATACTCCAGTTCATTCCGATCATGCGGGGAGTGTATCCTGTTTGTGGTACAACAATGGGTTCTACCCGCATAGACAGATCCTGGGAAATGTCGAAATTAAATAATTCAGCATCTACATAAGCATCGAGCATACAGATAAAATAGAATCCTACAGTGAGGATAATACTGAGATCCCGGTAACGGCGGAAATAATCCTTTTTCCGTTTTAACTGATCCTGAAAATTGGTGTTATTCACCCAGTTTTCAGGATTTCCCCGGTTGGCCCTGGATAGATAGTCCAACCAGCTGTCATGGAAGTCATTATAATTTTCATCCGCTGTATATCGTTGGGAGTCTTCCATGATATCTGTATAGGCCTGATAGTAATCCTGATAGGTCTGGTTGTTCCAGGTAATCGCATAAATGAACCCCATGAAACCGCCATACACTAAAGGTAATTTCCAGTACTTCCGGTTATAGATCTGACCTAATCCGGGAACAATCGCAGAATATATGACTGCTTTTGTTGAATTAGGTTTAAATATCTTTTTATCAATTTCGAGTCCCTCTTTCAAAAAGACAGAATCTGCCACTAAGATAGCTTCCTGGCTAACAGAGTCCGGAAGAGCAGTTTCCTCTATTTCTACGGGTTGGAAAATAATCTCTCCCGGGATTGAATCCAGTAGTAATACAGGAATTGTATCAGTGGGAACCATATCCATCTCCGGATCTGTTTCCCGGATAGACTGCTCTATCTCCTGCGCGTAGGACGGCAGGGAATAAATAGCTGCCAGCCAGATCCAGCAGAGTATAATCCGGTTAAATTTTATTTTTCTCAGCACAGATCGCTCTTTTTTCATTTCATATTATCCAGTAATTCTATCAGCCTTTCCAATTCTTCCTCCGATTTGAAAGGAATGGATATTTTTCCTTTTCCTTTTTCGTTGTAGGTCAGCTGCACTTTGGTATTGAAAAAACGGGACAGATGATCCTTCAGAAGATTATATTCTTCCGGAAGCATCCTTTTCTGTTTTTTGTCTTCTTCTCTGTCCGGTACAAGCCCTTCTGCAACATCTCTTACTAATTCTTCCACATTCCGTACCGACAATCCTTCTGATAAAATCTGTTCATAGAGTGCTAACTGTACTTCCGGATCCTCTACAGGGATTAAAGCTCTCGCGTGTCCCATATCGATTTTTTTATCCTTCAGACCCATTTGGATTTCCGCCGGAAGTTTCAATAGACGAAGATAATTGGCGATTGTTGCCCGTTTCTTACCAACCCGTTCACTTAAACGTTCCTGGGTAAGACCATAATTATCAATTAATTTCTGATAAGCCAGCGCTATCTCGATTGAGTTAAGATCTTCCCGTTGAATATTTTCAATAAGCGCCATCTCCACCACATGCTCATCCTCTGCCGTTTTGATGTAAGCCGGAATTCTTTCCAGACCTACCCGCAGAGAAGCCCGGTAACGGCGTTCACCGGAGATGATCATATATTTTTCCGGCGCCGTCTCTTTCAGGGTGATCGGTTGGATCACTCCTAATGCCCGGATAGAGGTAGCCAGTTCCTCTAATGTTTCTTCCTCGAATACCGAGCGCGGTTGTTCCGGATTAGGCTGTATTTTGCTTAATTCAATTTCACTGATAGAAGATGAACCACCTGTTTTCAGGTCATCCATGGTGATTAACGCATCTAATCCCCGGCCAAGTGCCGATTTTTTGCCTATAGCCATATATCTTGTCTAACGTTCTTTCTTTTATTTATTCTTTTCTATCAACTCTTTTGCCAGTTGCATATGGTTCAGCGCTCCTTTGGAGTCTGCATCATATAATAAAGCCGGTTTCCCGTAACTGGAAGCCTCACTTAATTTGATATTCCGTTGGATCACAGTAGTAAACACTAAATCCCGGAAAGGACGTTTCACCTCTTCGTAGATCTGATTAGCAAGTCGTAACCGGGAATCATACATGGTCAACAGAAATCCTTCTATTTCTAAGGATGGATTAAGTTTAGACTTGATGATCTTGATTGTATTTAATAATTTACTGATACCTTCCAATGCGAAATATTCACATTGAACCGGAATGATCACCGAATCTGCTGCTGTCAATGCATTGACAGTGATCAGGCCTAACGAAGGAGAACAGTCGATCAGAATGAAATCATAAATAGATTTTAAGGGAGTCAGAATCTGTTTCAATATCTGTTCCCGGTTTTCCATATTCAACATTTCAATCTCGGCACCTACCAGGTCGATATGAGAGGTAATGATGTCTAATCCCTCCACCTCCGTTGAGGTTAGAGCTTGTTTTGCATCTTCCCCATTGACCAGGCATTCGTAGATCGATAACTCCATCTCACGGATATCTATTCCTAAACCGGAAGAGGCATTCGCCTGCGGATCTGCATCTACTACTAATACTTTCTTTTCAAGCACCGCCAATGAAGCTGCCAGGTTAATGGTTGTAGTGGTTTTACCTACACCCCCTTTTTGATTTGCCAAAGCGATAATCTTTCCCATAAGTAGTCCTAAATTATTACAGTCGCAAAACTAAACATTAAAAAGATATGTGCCATCTGATTTTTGTAAAACAATGCCTTGCCTGTTGATAAGTCGTACTAACTGTTGATAACTCACAAAGATATATGTTTCTCTGTTAATTCTCACAACATCAGAAAGAAAAGTCTACCGGAGACAAGGAGAGAGGAGTGAAAAATCGTGCTTATAGACCCGGAATTTATAGATAGGCGAATGGTCACTTATGTGTTGTTTTGTAATTTAAAAGAATCTTTTTGTTAATTGTTTGATAGGTGAATCTGTTGTATATGTAATATTTTGTTCTGTTTCATTTAATTTCCGGAGATAATGTTAATTTCTAAACTCTCTGAGAATCCAATATTTTGAATAAGATGATCAGTTGGTCATGATAATTGAAACTATAGTAAGATAATAATAAAGGATGTAGGTTGAATTATAACTTTAGATAATAGAGATAACTTGATAATAAAAAGTCTGTTAAATGAATTTTTATTTAGGAATTGTTTGTGGTGATATAAAAATGTGTATTTTTGCTAATCCTGTTAGCTTATATATATAATATATGTATATAGGAAGTAGGAAAATGAGTATTGAAAGTCGTTTTGTATGGGAAAACCTCATTTTTGTACTTGAAATGACGTGATAGGATAAGAATGGAGGGTAATGGATGAAAAAAACACATAAAAGAATTGTGGATATAAAACTAATCTTTACCTTTGTTGCTGATATTTTATGAAAAGACTGTAATTCTAACCTAACAGAAGTTACAGCGTTTAAGAAAAGACATTTAAATAACTTTAGTATTAATATTAATTTTTAGATTATGAACAAAAAGTTTTCTACTTTTTTGCAACCATTGCACTTCTATTTTGTGCTGTGTTTGTTAGTAATGCGCAGGGAACTCCTCAGACAGATATCTATTTGAATGAGGTTGAGCGCGGCTACTTGTACCAAATAGCTTTGGGAGGACAAGTAGACGAAGTTCTTGCTATTAATCCAAATGGTGAACTTATCGTTGTAGATGCTAAGCCTGACAACAATGCATTACCAACTGGTGTTACTCTTGCCCACACTTTATGGTGTGTTGATATTGAGTCGGAAGATCAGGGTATTAACCCTGTTTATATGTTTCTGAACAAAGCTACTGGTGATTATCTATCACTTACTTCAGAAGATTTCAAATCTTTAGGTTTGGATGCATCTTCTACAACTCCTGTAAAAGTTGGTGGTGATATTTATAGATGGAAGTTTTCTACTTCTCATAATAATGCTTATTTAAGCAAAAATATACCATTGTACGCTTATATTGAGAATTCTTATGCGATCGGTTTGAATGTTAATGCAAGTGGGGATGTACGGGTAGTAAAAACTAAAGTAAATACATCTGGTACAGCTAATGAAGTGACTTCAGATGCACCTTATGCTGATGATTTTCTTTCAAGATTTACTTTGCAGACTGCATATACGCTTAAGTATCTGACTGATTTGCAGTTTAATGAAGTGATTGGAAATCAGGATAAGGAAGATGGTGTTTCATTAGTATTTGATGAAGATTTAACAATTAATCCATTTACTGGGGTTAAAATCTTTGCAGAAACTGCTGCTAATTATTCTGTATTCGCAAGCTCAACTTATGTAATGAGTAATAATTCAAGTTTCTTGTATCTTAGCAATGAAGAAGGTGAATATTTGATGGTGGATACTGCTTTCTACAATAACTTGAATGAAAACAGATATTTGAAATATAAATGGGTGGATGTAACATCACTTAAGGCTTATAAAGATAACAATTATACTTCTCCTGTTGATTATCTGGATAGCTCTGATGAAGTATATAGAGGCCACTATATGTTCAGATTTGAATATCAACCTTCTTATAACAATTTACTTATTGATGTAGCAGGTCTTGTTTATTCTGTTGTTACTACAGATAGCAAAGGGAATGAAAT
Source organism: Tannerellaceae bacterium (assembly GCA_021201865.1). Lineage (GTDB taxonomy): Bacteria > Bacteroidota > Bacteroidia > Bacteroidales > Tannerellaceae > UBA4116. The sequence continues at coordinate 21,382 of JAJQEE010000032.1, forward strand.
TTGGGCTAGCTGGCCAACTACTACCACTGAAGTAAATCAACTTATCTCTTCGCAAGGTGAAAACATTGTTTATGATACAGAAGTATATGTTTATAAACAAGGTTATGCAGGTGAATCACGTTTGACTGTTGCAAGTATTAGTTCTGTTGTAGCTGATAAAGGTCAAAATGTAAACATTGGTTTTGCTGGTTTTGACGGATGTAATGTGGCAGCTGATAAAACTTCTCTTCCAACGGATCTTTATTTGATCACTGACGGTAAAGGAAGATATTTAGCATCTCCTATCTATCAGACTAAAAATAACAATAATAATAGTAATGCGTCTGCTACTACAAGATATGCTGAATGGGTAGAGATTGACAGAAATGTAGATCCCTGGACTATGCCTTCATTCCAGTGGGTTGTCCAAAAACCCAGTCTGCTGATTTATTGCAGTCTACTTCTCCTGTTTCAATTAGAAACCGTGAGTACTCAAATATTGTACTTACTTCAGGAGGTGCACTTCAGTTGTATTCGGATAAAGAAGTAACTCTTCCTGTACCTAATAGTACTGTTAAAGTTACTGTAGATAACTTTATTGCTGACCCTAAAAATGTTAAAGCTGATCCATATGTGGGTTATAGAATGTTTGATAATGACTCCTTATTGATTGCGGGTTATACATTTAAATATCTAAGTGAACTTTCTTCGCAGGATCTGTATTTGCAAATTGGAGGTTTAGAATCTGATAGTGTTCTTTATGTAGGCGAAAAGTTAGCTTTTGCTATTGACACCGTAAAAACAGCAGATCTTGCTAATGGCAGTGTTAATACAACTCCTGAAAATCAAAACTTTGGGTATACTCCGACGTCCACAAGTACCGGCAAGACTTTAAGTGGCTGGGCTAATTTAAAAAGACGTGCTTATACTTTAAAAGTGAAGGGAAGTGAAGATAGATATGTTGTTCTTGATGAGCAAGGTAGATATGCTGTTTCAAGCAAAGTAAGTTGGGCATCAAATTCTGATAACAGACCAGTACGATTCTATCTGAAAGCTAATAATGCAAAAGATGGAGAAGTTTATTATACTTTGGTTGATTTGGCAACAAGATACTCTACAGCAGCTAATTATGAAACTCCAAAAGGTGGTGTTGATGACAATGCAATTATGTTAAGTATTAGCGAATTGAATACAAAACGTACTTCTGCATTTGCTATTAGCCATGATGATACTCCTCTTTATAGAAGATTTGCTAACGATCCTGCAGAAGGAGCTTATGCAAATGGTGATGGTCCTGATACAATGCGTTTCTATGAAAAATATCGTAAAGAATATCTTCAGATGGAATCAAATCCAAGCTTTACAGTTGCAGGAATTGACTTCTTAGGAATCAATGCTAAATCTGAAGCTAAAGGGGGTATTTCGTTTATTGTTGATAGTGCATGGATTGGTCGTGGCTTAGGTTATATCAAACCTCAGTATCTGATCTCAATTGATCGCAATGATCAGCCTGCTGTTGATGCAATTCCTTGTCCTGAAGAATTCCACGGAAATGCTCCTGATGGAACTCCTTATGATCAATGGACTTGTCCTCACGCTACGAAAGGAACTCCTGGATTTAACAGAGGTCGCTATTTGATCAATTTTGAATTCCCTGGTTATGGAGTGAAAGACGATGCAGAAAATGATTATGTATGGAAGAAATTCTATCGTGCAGGTTTTGTAGAAGCGGTTCATATGGGTGATAGCCTGTATATCTTAAGAGATGAATTTGCAGGTCTACCTAATAATAGAATCGATACAGCTGCAATCAAAGCTGCAGAAGCTGCATGGCGCAAAGC
>JAJQEE010000060.1 GCA_021201865.1 Tannerellaceae bacterium
TTTTAATAATATATAGTTAGATCTATAAGATTATATATTTTTATAAGGCTAAAATAAATTTAATTTATTGTTTAATAATTTTGAGATGTTAATATAATTGATTATTTTGCAATTAGTTTACTAATTAAATAAAAAATTATATGAATAGATTATTATTGTTATCACTAACCATTTTATTTTTTTCGTGTCATAGTGAAATGGAAAATTCTGTCTCTAATAATAATGAAGGACAGATACCCTCTAAAGAAATTAAATTTACTTACAAAGGGGTTACTTATCATTCTACTTGTGAAGTTATAGACGATGTGCTTTTTATAATTGATGATGAAATACGTGAAGTTCATGATCAAATTCAATTACTACCTAAACTGGCCACTCTATATTTACCAAATGGAGATATAGAATATTTTGATTGTTATGCGGATTTGAAAGATGCTTATAATTTTGAAGAATTTGCAGATATTCCTACTAAAGCAACAGCTTCAAGCTATACCTTGGAATTATATGAAAATACAAATTATAAAAAATTGATGGAAAGTTTTACAACAAGTGGAACTCGCGAAGTTGCTGTGATGGCTAAAAGAGATAAATTATCTTCTTTTAAATTGATTGTTAATAAAGTTCCAGGAGAATCAAATCTTGCCCCCATTATGAATGCGTATCTTACTTTATTTGATTATTATGATTTTGGTGAACCCAGCAAAACTTTTCTCGTTCTTGTAGCCGGATATACTGGGAATACTCCTAAATTAGAAGTATCAAATTTAAAGGACTGGGGATGGAATGATAAAGCAGCAAGTTATAAATCAGGCTTTCAGAGAAAAACTATCCCTTGATAATTTAAAAATAGAGATATAATTTGTTATTTATATGTATCTGAGAATTTATTATATTCTTAGATACATATAGCTTTGGTCGAGGGGAGCTGTGATCCCCGCCTGCTTATTATCAGAATCTGTGATCCGCTAAAAACACCTTAGAATTGCTATTTACATAGGATTTTTTTAGTATCGGATCAGAAAGCCTCGTAGTAAAGAAGTATTCCAGCCGCATAGCGGCGGCCTGTCCATAGCCCTGTGCGGAAGCGCAGGGTCACAAAAGCCAAACCAAATGCGCCGCCTGGCGGTGCTATGTGATTTGTGTGTCAGGTTTTTTGATAGATGAATTTATTACGAGATCAGCAACTTCATTCCATAGCACTCCGACGGAGCGCATCGGACTTACTTCTTGGGAACCCTGCGCTTCCGCACAGGGCTATGGACAGGCCGCCGCTATGCGGCTGGGATGCGTACAATTTATAACTTTAAGAAAAGTCATTTGGACTTTTGAGATATTTCTCTTTTTAAATTCTTAGTTTTTTGATATAGTGATCAATCCTTTTTTAATAAACACGGAAGTAAGACCTGTTGGAATTCCTGTTCAAAATTAGGAGTAAAAACCTCTTTTCCTATGTTTGTTTTGATTTTTTCTATTTTCCAGAAACGGCCCTCTTCCAATTCATCTAAATCGGGTGAAATAACTCCATTATAGATCGTATAAAAAGTATGGACTAATTCCTTCTCTACTGTAGATTGAAATACATACCGGGTAATAAAATGAGGAGTGAATTTTGTAATACCCACCTCTTCCCTTACTTCCCGAATAAGAGCCTCTTCTACTTCTTCACCATAATCTATATGTCCGCCAACTGCCGTGTCCCATTTCCCCGGTTGAATATCTTTCTTTATAGAGCGTTTTTGGAGATATAACTCTTCTTTATCATTAAAGATATGTAGATGAATGACCGGATGGAGCAACATACTTCCGCTATGGCATTCTTTCCGGGTGGCTTTTCCGATGGTGTCACCCTCTTCATTCACTATAGGAAACCATTCTTCTTTACTCATCTTTTTCTGATAAATAGGTTCTTTTATTTTATGGTACTGATAATAGCAACCAATTCCTCATCACTTAATCCTTCCCCATATGTAGAATAATCCATCCGGAACGTACAGCCGTTTTTATATTCTGCACAACCATAGGCGGTTTTTCCTCTTAATAGATCCCCCTTTTTACAGATAGGGCAAGTGGGTTTGAGAGGTGCTGAGACTTTCTCTTTCTTCTCTTTAGGTTCCTTTTTAGCTCTGGGCTTACGGGGTTTCTTTTCCTTCTTTTCTTTGGGAGCTTCCTTCTTCGCGGCAGGATCTTCGATGGTAATGCTGCGGGTAGATTGATCCGATAGCACATTGATCACGATCTGATGAACCATTTGCTTTAACTCTTCGAGGAATGTTTTCGCTTCGTAGGTTCCCCGTTCGATCTGACGCAGTTTCTTTTCCCATAGACCGGTGAGTTCCGCACTTTTTAGCAACTCCTCCTGGATGGTTCCAATCAGTTCCATGCCGGTAGAGGTAGGAAACAGATTTTTACGCTCTTTGCGGATATAGTTCCGTTTAAAAAGTGTCTCTATAATAGCTGCCCGTGTGGAAGGGCGTCCGATCCCATTTTCTTTCAGGGCATCCCGTAACTCGTCGTTTTCCACTAATTTTCCGGCCGTTTCCATTGCCCGCAACAGGGTCGCTTCCGTATAGGGTTTGGGAGGTTGTGTCCATTTCTCTCCTAAAGTTGGTTTATGCGGACCACTTTCTCCTTTCGTAAATTCAGGCAGTACCCCTTCCTCTTCGGTGGATTCCGCGTCCGGATCTTTTTGTTCCGCACCAAAAACAACCCGCCATCCCGGTTTCAGGATCTGTTTACCGGTTACTTTAAAATCCACTTTCCCCACTTTGCCTAATACCGTAGTCGTGGAGATCTCACAATCCGGATAAAAAGCCGCAATAAACCGTTTGACAACGAGATCATACAC
>JAJQEE010000168.1 GCA_021201865.1 Tannerellaceae bacterium
GCAAAGAATCCAAACATTGTAGATACTTATTATAGTAAAAAGAAGCCTCTTCATAATTTTCTCTTTTTCTTTCTAAATTAGAAAAAGTTTTATACGTTTCTGTTTTCACATATATTTTATCACTTTCTTCAGCTAAAGACAAATAGTAGAGAGCAGAATCCATTTCATTTAAAAAATAAAAACTTCTACCTAAAAAAATATTTATTGCATCAGAGTTATATTTATTTACAATTACATTATTTCTTAACTGATATATTACATCATCGTATAGGCCTTGATCTGAATATACATTTGCAATTCCTAATTGTACTATATTTTGAACTTCATAATTCTGAATTATATTCGAGTAATCTATTGCTTTATTATAGTACCACATTGCAGAGTCATATTGATTTTTTAACCTGTACTCATAACCAATTTCTCTTAATGCATAAATATAACCTACCGTATCATTGGCCAATTCATAATATTGTAATGATTCAAATCTTAAATCAAAAGATTGATCCAATAATTTCATATCTCTATATAAAGTCCCTAAATTTGAACATATCAATCCTCTTAAATGATAATCCGTTGTTTGATCTGCAATTTCTTTAGCTTTTAAATAATGAAAAGCTGCTTCCGGTGTTTTTTTCATATCCGTATAGACTCGACCTCCATAATACAGACTCCAGGCTTTTCTTAACTTATCACCCCTTTCCGAAAAGTAATCAATCGCTACATTGATCATAGAATCAGAAGTGTGAGTTTCATAATCCTTATCCAATGCCTGAACCAGAAGAAGACAATAGGTTGCGTATGCTTCTTCATTCGCAGGATCCGGGACCGGCATGTTTTGTAAAATCTGTAATGCGGTTTTCGGTTCGGTACGCATAAGAGATTCAGCGTCCCGTAATTCCGAAGGGAGTGGCTTTTTTTGATTACAGGCAGTAAGAATCAAACTTAAAGAAAGAAGTATATATCCTATTGTTTTCATACACGCAAGTGGTTTTAATATAAAAGTAAGTGTAATAACTGATCTATTAGTCTTCAAATTCTAATTCATTCAGTAAATCTTCCAGTTTAGAATTCTCTAACCCTATCTTTTCTTTGATCCGCTGTTTTCTTTTATAAACATTGTCCGGTTTAATCTTAAAAATCGCAGCGATCTGCTTCGGTTTCATTTTGATTTTCAAGAGGCAACAATACTGAATTTCCTCCTGGGTAAGTTCCCCATATTTCATTTGCAGACGATTCGCAAATCCATCATACAATTTATTGACGATCACGATCAGTTCCCTGAGATCTTTTTCTGTAAACTGTTCCTCTGATTCCGGGGCATTATGCAACCGGGAAAGAAGAGAGTTTTTACGAATCACCTGTTCTAACAAGATCTCTTTTCTTCGTCTCAGCTTATCAAATTTTAAAATAAGCTCCTGATTTTCCTGTACATATTCACTCTTACTTTTCTCTAAATATTGATTGTACAGCTCCTCTTTCTCCCGGATCTTCTCTTTCAATGATTGATTCTGGACCTCTAATTTTTCGTTTTCCGACACCCGCTCTCTTATTTCATTTAATTGCAGATCCTTTTACGCCAATAGTTTCTGGTTTTCTTTGATGATCATTTCATTTTCCAGAATTTTTGAATTGTACTCCTGCACTAAGCGTTGATTTTCAATCAACTCTTTTTCCTTACGTTTAATCATGCTTCCACTAATAAGAGAGGAGACTAAGAACAGGAACAATAAAAGAGAAACAATAATCCCATAAATCCTTTTATTTTGTGTTTTCTTCAATTCCAGTACAAAATTTTCCGCTGACAATTTCTCTAAATCATATTTTCCGGAAAGTTCTACTTTTACCTTTTCCTCCCCTGCTTTATGAATCGTATCTTTTAAAGCAATGTACTGATCCATATAGTCAAAGGCCTTTTCATAATTATGGGCGGCTCTTTCCTTTTCCGCTAAATACTTATAGGCAACAGCCTTCATCATGAGCTGATCACTGACTAAACATTTTCTAAGATATTGATCCGCTTTTTCCTGGTCTACCGTATCCAGATATAAATATGTTTCCCGGGCCAATGATTCAAAAATCACTTTGCCCGGTTCTTTTTCTTCCGCATCCGGTAAAACGAATTCAAACGGAACCTGTCTCTTTAGATCTACGGTATCCTCCCGGTTTACATATCCTATGAGATGAATCGCATTTTCCGGGTCCGTGTTCATGAGTTCCGCGGTGATCAGGATCTCACTGATGCGTTCGATCTGTTGTGTGCAACCGGAGAAGAATAACACAAGGGCTGTTAATAGAGGTAAGAGATTTTTCATTGTATACTGCATTAAAATCACTAAAATAAGGAAGAAATATTAACTCCTACAAACTAAAATTGACAAAAATATATAGAAATTCAGTCGTTTAGCAAACAATGGAATCTCTTTATTCTATTTTTTCACGTCAGAACTTCGTCAGCAGGATGACAATTTCATGTCAGCACTGCAAAAATAGTTGATTTTATGTTTAAATGTCATAAATATTCAACTCTTTGTCCATGATCTGTATTTTCAGAAAAAGTCAGGCATTTGCCGCTCTCCCAAAAACCCGGAGGATTTTTTTTCAAGTCCGGATGCATTTCTTTGCGTGATAAATCATAAATATACCATCCGTATAGCGGCAACCCATCCATAGACTGTGTGGAAGCGCTACCATTTATACATTAATTTTACAGGCCGTAGGCCTATCCTATCTTAGGCTCCGGCAAAGCCGCAGGGCTGTTAAATTCTCTTGTAAATGTTTTATATGTTGACATGCTACCCT
>JAJQEE010000147.1 GCA_021201865.1 Tannerellaceae bacterium
GAAGTATGAAACGATCCAGCCAGATAAAAAAATTGTCCGATCCCTCTGTTAGTTGGGATATGGTAATTGTCGGAGGAGGAGCCACCGGGTTAGGGGCAGCTGTGGATGCAGCCAGCAGAGGATATAAAGTAGCATTGGTTGAACAGGCTGATTTTACGAAATCAACATCGAGCCGTAGTACGAAACTCGTACATGGAGGAGTCCGTTATCTGGCCCAGGGAGATGTCGGATTAGTGATGGAAGCGCTCCGGGAGAGGGGACTTATGAAACGGAATGCTCCTCATCTGGTGAAAGACCAGCGTTTTATTATCGGAAATTATAAATGGTGGGAAAAACCCTTTTATACGATAGGGTTGGTTATGTACGACCTGCTTGCCGGTAAGTTGGGACTGGGACATTCTGCTCCGTTAAGTAAAGAAGAAGTGGTGAAAGAAATTCCAGGGATCAATACCCGCGAACTACATGGGGGTGTGGTCTACCATGATGGACAGTTCGATGATTCCCGAATGGGGATCAGTCTTCTGCAAACTGCTTTGGACCATGGTGCTACAGTTGTCAACTATATGAAAGTAATCGGATTAGTTAAGGATTCATCAGGTAAGATCTCCGGTGTACATTTGCAGGATGAACTGGAAGAGGGTTCTTATCAGTTGAAAGCCAAAGTCCTGATTAATGCTACCGGAATATTTGTGGATCAACTGATGCAGATGGATGCACCGGAAAAAGATCATCTGGTAAGGCCCAGTCAGGGGGTTCATGTAGTGGTAGATCAATCTTTTTTAGGAGGTGATGCAGCCATTATGATCCCTAAAACAAGTGATGGACGAGTGCTTTTTGCCGTGCCATGGCACGGCAAAGTGGTGATCGGGACTACGGATACTCCGATGGATGAGTTTACTCTGGAACCCCGGGCTTTGGAAGAAGAGATCAGGTTTATTCTGACCACTGCGGGGCAATATCTCAAGAAACAACCTCGCCGGGAAGATATTCTCTCTGTGTTTGCCGGACTTCGCCCGTTGGCAGCCCCTAAAAAAATGCGAAAGGAGAGAAAACAAAAGAGATCTCACGAGGGCATAAAATAGTCATTTCAAACAGTGGTCTGGTAACAATCACCGGCGGTAAGTGGACCACTTACCGGGCTATGGCAGAAGATGTTGTTAATAGAGCAATCCCTGTGGGCCGTCTGGTGATGAGGGAATGTGTAACAAAGGATCTCCATGTTCATGGATACAAAGAAGGGGTAGGTCGTTCAGATTACAGTTATGTGTATGGTAGTGATTACGAAAAGATACAGGATCTGCAACAGGAGCAACCCGGATTGGGTGAAAAACTTCACCCCCCAACTGGATTTTACAGGGGCGGAAGTCGTGTGGGCTGTCAGGGAAGAGATGGCCATGACAGTCGAAGATGTGCTGGCGAGACGTTTACGTGCTATTTTCCTCGATGCACGTTCGGCCATAGAAGTGGCCCCTGTGGTAGCTTCTATTATGGCCAGGGAAATGGGAAAAGATAAAGCCTGGGAGGAAGCACAGGTAAATAATTTTATTACCTTAGCGAACGGCTATTTGTTAACTCCTTATGTCAGTGAGGAAAACGCTAATTAAAGTTTAACCTAAAAATAATATCAGGGATGGAAAGTACATATTGGCACTGGATGCCGGAACTACCAGTTCACGGGCGATCGTATTTAATCAGAAAGGTGAAATATGCTCTGTGGCACAACAGGAATTTCCGCAAATATTTCCTCAGAGTGGTTGGGTGGAGCATGATCCGAATGAGATCTGGTCCTCCCAGGCAGCCGTAACGGCCCAGGCAATTACTAAAATAGGGATTAATGGGAAAAATATAGCTGGAATTGGTATCACCAATCAACGCGAAACAACGATCGTATGGGACCGTGAGACCGGAGAACCTGTCTATAATGCGATCGTATGGCAGGACCGGAGAACAGCGGAATATTGTGATGCGCTGAAAAATGATGGAAAACTGCCCTATATAAAAGAAAAAACAGGATTGATCGTAGATGCCTATTTCAGTGCCACAAAAGTCAAGTGGATTCTGGATAATGTAGAAGGCGCCCGGGAGCGGGCGGAAAGGGGAGAGTTGGTTTTTGGGACGGTAGATACCTGGATTGTCTGGCAATTGACCCGGGGAGAGGCACATGTAACAGATGTGACAAATGCTTCCCGTACCATGCTTTATAATATTCATACACTGGATTGGGATGATGAACTGCTACAGTTGTTTAATATTCCCAGAAACATGATGCCGAAAGTCTGTGCATCCAGCGAGATCTATGCAAATACAAAAACTACCATATTTGCCTCTAAAGTACCTATCGCCGGGATTGCCGGGGACCAGCAGGCTGCTTTGTTCGGACAAATGTGTGTAGAAGAAGGAATGGTTAAAAATACCTATGGAACCGGTTGTTTTATTCTGATGAATACAGGAGAAAAGCCCGTGGTCTCTAAAAACAATCTGATCACCACCATTGCCTGGCAGATCAATGGAAAAACGACCTATGCGCTGGAAGGTAGTATTTTTGTTGGAGGAGCAATCGTTCAATGGTTGCGGGATGGGTTAAAGGCAATAGGTTCTTCTTCGGAAATAGAGCAGTTGGCGATGCAGGTTCCGGATAACGGAGATGTGTATTTTGTCCCTGCTTTGACCGGTTTGGGCGCTCCTTACTGGGATCAGTATGCCCGCGGAGCGATTGTCGGTCTTTCGAGAGGAACCACGATTGCACACATTGCCCGGGCAGCATTGGAGGGTATAGCTTATCAATCGATGGATGTGATCAATGCTATGATCCTGGATGCCGGAGTGGGACTAAAAGAATTGCGGGTAGATGGGGGAGCCGCGAATAATAATCTGTTGATGCAATTCCAGGCAAATGTATTAGGGGAAACAGTTGTACGTCCGCAAACCACGGAGACCACAGCTCTGGGATCTGCTTATCTGGCAGGATTAGCTGTTGGTTTCTGGAATAATGTGGATGAATTGAAGCAACAATGGAAGGTAAATGCAACTTTTAACCCGGATCCCAAAGTGGATATGCATCTGGCCAAGAGAAAATGGACGGAAGCAGTACACCGTTCGGAAGGCTGGGTCCGGTAAAAAATATATTCAGCATGTTGAAAAGGAGATAGCTATATAAAAGGATATCTCCTTTTTTATTTTGCCGTGGTTTCCGAAAATGACTGTAAGTTATGGACTAAGGTCGATCTTCGATTCACATTCAACTGCTCAGAGGTCACTTCATTTATAAAATGTAAATTCTTACTCTGTTGTATGCAAATACAAATCTTCCAACTACGACTGATTTGTCAGTTCTTTCAACAGATCTTTTGTATTAGAAATGGTTGAAAAGTTTCGTTTTCTTCCAAAATAAACCTTGATAAGTTTTGATAAGTTTCGAATTATGCTTTTTTTGTATGTAGAAACTAATTTAATCGTTCATACATGCAACAATCCCACCAGACGAAACCTTATGATGTTATTATTATAGGGGGAGGAGTGACCGGGGTCGGTACGGCCCGTGACTGTTCACTCCGGGGACTTCGTGTGCTTTTACTGGAACGTATGGATATTGCAACTGGTGCAACCGGTAGGAATCATGGGTTATTGCATAGCGGCGCACGATATGCCGTTACCGATAAGGAATCAGCAGAAGAATGTATTATAGAGAACCGGATTCTGCGACATATTGCCAGCCACTGTGTAGAAGAAACGGAAGGGTTGTTTATTAGTTTGCCGGAAGATGATATTAATTATCAGGCCAATTTTGTCAACTCTTGTTTACAGGCAGGAATTGATGCGGAGGTTATAGATCCGAAGGAAGCTGTTCGTATAGAACCTGCTGCTAATCCGGATATTATCGGGGCGGTTAAAGTCCCGGATGGGGCCGTAGATCCTTTCCGGTTGGCTCTTTCCAATATGTTGGCTGCTAAAATGAATGGGGCAACGATCCTGACTTATCATGAAGTAACCGGTTTTATGATAGAACAGGGGCGAATGACCGGAGTCTATGCTATGGATCATGGACGTAAAGAAAAAAGATCCTTTTATGGGCATGTCATCGTGAATGCCGGAGGGATTTGGGGACAACATTTGTCTATGCTGGCGGATATCTCTATCAACATGTTACCGGCTAAAGGTTCCCTGCTTATTTTCGGACACCGGGTAAATAATATGGTACTGAACAGATGCCGGAAACCGGCGGATGCGGACATTCTGGTGCCGGGAGATACCATCTCCCTGATCGGAACCACTTCTACCAATGTCCCCTATGATCAAATAAATGATATGAAAGTGACTCCGGAAGAGGTGGATATTCTGATCCGGGAAGGAAAAAATTGGTTCCCAGGTTGGCCTATACCCGTATTTTACGGGCCTATGCAGGAGTCAGGCCTTTGGTGGCCGCGGATAATGATAGTAGCGGCCGGAATGTCAGCCGTGGGATTGTGCTGCTGGATCATGCGAAGCGGGATGGATTAGAAGGATACATCACCATTACAGGTGGTAAACTGATGACCTATAGGTTGATGGCGGAATGGGCAACGGATTTGGTCTGTGAAAAATTAAATATAGAGGCTACCTGTACCACTGCGATAGAAAAACTCCCAGGTTCACAGGAAAACATAGAAGAGGTGCATGAAAAGATCATTTCTATGCCGGCCGTACAGCGGAATTCAGTGATCTCCAGACATGGAGATATGGCTGGTAAGCTTGTACAAAATGAATTTCCGGATCATCGCTTAGTATGTGAGTGTGAAGAGGTTTCTGTGGAAGAAGTAAAATACGCTTTACAGGAGTTAAATGTGAAAACATTAGTTGACCTCCGCCGCCGGACCCGTGTAGGAATGGGTACCTGCCAGGGAGAGCTATGTGCCTGCCGGGCCGCCGGATTAATGAGTGAGCACCAGGTAATATGCACCCGGAAAGCCAAAGAAGAACTATCCTCTTTCCTGAGTGAGCGGTGGAAAGGAGTCTATCCGATTGCCTGGGGAGATACTTTAAGAGAAAGTGAATATACTGCATGGGTATATCAAAGCATATGTGGACTAACTTTACCGGAAAAGCAGGATCAGGAAAATGAAATTTGACACGGTGATCATAGGAGGAGGCTTATCAGGGCTGATTAGTGGGATCTATCTGTCACAACATGGTCAACGTTGTGTCATCGTTTCCTCGGGACAGAGTGCACTGCACTTTTCGTCCGGTTCCTTTGATTTGCTGAACAGGTTGCCGGATGGTGAAACAGTGAATCAACCGGTTACGGCGATAGATAAATTATTGGAACAGGCTCCTACTCATCCGTATGCCAAATTGGGGAAAGAGAAATTTGAAGTTTTAGCCCGTCAGGCGGAACAGTTTTTCCGGAATGTGGATATTCCGGTATATGGAGATGCGGAGAAGAACCATTACAGGATCACTCCTATGGGAATGATGCGTCCGACATGGTTAACCGCCACGGATTTTGCGATCAGTTATGAGGAACACCAGTTACCCTGGAAAAAAGTCGCTTTAGTAAATGTGGCCGGTTTTCTGGATTTCTATCCTGCCTTTTTAGTGGATGAATTCCGGAAGATGGGGACTGTCTGTGAGATCCGTACGTTTGACCTTCCGAAATTGGGAAAAAGACGGCAGAACCCCACTGAATTACGTTCCATTCATGTGGCACGGATATTGGATAAAATGTCTAACCGCAATCTACTGATCGCCAGTCTGCGGGAAATGAGTGAAGGATGTGATGCGATTATCCTCCCGGCCTGTATCGGACTGGAACAGAAAGATATTGTCCCTTTCCTCGCTGAAAAAGTGGAGAAGCCGGTGCTATTATTACCGACTTTACCTCCTTCGACGGTGGGTATTCGTATCCAACGCTCTCTACATCGTTCTTTTCTCAATTTAGGAGGGACCTATATGTTGGGAGATAATATCCAGAGCGGAAGTCTGAAAGAGGGAAAGATCCGGGAAGTCTACTCACAAAATCACCAGGATATTTCTCTGTCTGGAAAGAACTTTATTCTGGCAACAGGAAATTATTTTAGTCAGGGGATCATTGCCTCTAAAGACAAGATCTATGAGCCTGTGTTTGATCTGGATGTCTCTTATGCATCCGACCGTCAGCAATGGTATGATGCAGATCTGTTTAAAAAGCAAGGATACCAGGAGTTTGGGGTAGCGACAAATCCGGATTTTCAGGGTAGATATAAGGGAGAAACGATAGAGAACCTGTATGTCGCAGGTGCTATTCTGGAAGGTTTTAATCCGGTTCATCAGGGATGTGGAGGTGGAGTTTCCCTCTTGAGTGCACTTCATATTTCCAATCATATTTTGAATAAATAGAATAGATGGTTTTGCAACAACATAATATTAGCGACAATAATTTTGAACAATGCATCAAATGTACGATCTGTACGGTGTATTGTCCGGTCGCGGCAGTGAACCCGGCCTACCCGGGTCCAAAACAGGCGGGTCCGGATGGGGAACGTTTACGTTTGAAGCAGGCCAGCTTTTATGATGATGCGTTAAAATACTGTTTAAACTGTAAAAAGTGCGAAGTCGCCTGTCCTTCCAATGTCAGGATCGGAGATATAATCCAGGCGGCCCGTCTGAAATATGATACGAATCCTCCTAAGCTAAGGGATTATGTCCTCTCCCATACTGATTTCGTAGGGACTTTTTCTACCTTTTTAGCCCCTATTGTTAATAAGACAGTCAGCTTTCCCATCGTAAAAACTGCGATGGATAGGGTACTTTCTATTGATCACCGCCGGATGTTCCCGGAATATACTTCTGAAACATTTAAACAATGGTATGAAAAGCAGGCAGACACACAAAAGGGATTTTCCCGCCAGATCAGTTATTTCCATGGCTGTTATGTAAATTATAATGATCCGCAATTGGGTAAGGACCTGATCAAAGTGTTCAACGCACTGGGAATAGGGGTCCAGCTATTAAGAAAAGAAAAATGTTGTGGAGTGGCATTGATCGCAAACGGATTTATTACCCGGGCTAAGAAATTTGCCCAGGTGAATGTCGCCTCGCTCCGTGAATCTGTGATCACCCGTGAGATCCCTGTAGTAACGACTTCCTCTACCTGTACCTTTACCATCCGGGATGAATATCCTCATCTGTTGGATATTTATACGGGAGATATACGGGATCAGATAGAATTGGCAACCCGGTATATCTATCGTTTACTGAATGAGGAATCCATTTCATTCAAATTGAAAAGCCGGATGATCAAAGTGGCCTATCATACTCCCTGCCATATGGAAAAACTGGGGTGGGCCTATTATTCCATTGAGTTACTCCGGATGATACCTAACATCGAATTGCAGGTGCTTCATCCTAAATGTTGTGGGATTGCCGGAACCTATGGGTTTAAAAAAGAAAATTATCGTACTTCCCAGGATATAGGAGCTTCCCTGTTTGATGAGATAGAGGATGATTCGATTGATTATGTCATCACAGATTGTGAAACCTGTAAATGGCAGATCGAAATGTCCACCTCCAGAAAGGTCAGACATCCTATTTCTATTTTAGCGGCCGCACTAAAATAGAACCCTCTTTTTGTCATTTTATTTACAAGTTTCACCGGCTTGCCAGAGTGTATTTTCATGAAACCTTTTATCTTTGCTAAGACCGATGAAAAAAGCATGCTGTAATTCTTACATAGAGAAGTATACATTTTATAAAACCATTTTGCTCGCTGGCTTTATAATTTTATTTCTCCCCTGTCATTTGACAGGGCAGTGGAATTCATTTGTCACTAATCATGAGAAGTTTTCTTTCGGACGGGGAGCCCAGACCTGGCAAATCAAGGTCTTTGGCAGGAACCGGATCTTTTGTGGGAACAAAAACGGGTTGTTGGAATATAATGGCAATCAATGGCAACTCTATCCGGTGATTAACGGATCGGATGTCCGTTCGGTTCATATTTCGGAAATACAGGGACGAGTGTATGTCGGTGGAGAAAGCGAATTTGGCTTTTTTGAACCGGGAGAAGACGGAAACTTAATATACCACCGGACTTCGGAAGAGTTTACAACCACCCATGCTGTGTATGGAGGCTACTGGGGAGTGTATGAAGCAGATCATATTCTTTATTATGTCTCCGATTGGTGGATCGTCAAAGAAGTGGATGAACAATTCACTTTGATCGAATCCGATGCAAAGATCGATTGTTCCGGTATGTTGGATGGAGTTTTGTATGTTGGGACAGAAGAGGGAATAAAAATGCTGGCTGGAAATCATCTGTTACCTGTTCCGGGAGCAGATGTACTGAAAGAGAAGAATATCCGGGCCATTGTTCCCTACCGGGAAGGTTTGTTGGTTGCCACTGCTTTCCAGGGGCTCTATCAGCTCATCGAAAATGAGTTATTTCCCCTTGTCACAGGAAAAGAGGCTTTTATGGCTGAGAATGAGATCTTCTCTCTTGCTGTTTCGGATTCCCGGATCGCAGTCGGAACGATCCATAAAGGATTACTCCTGTTAAACGATCAGGACTGGAGCTGTCAGTACTACAACGAATATAATGGATTGTAGAATAACACCGTGTTATCGGTCGCTTTTGACAGGGATCATAATCTGTGGCTGGGGCTCGATAATGGGATTGACCATATTACCCTGAACAGTCCGTTCACCAATCTATACTTTTCTCCCTATTCCAAAGGGGCAGGCTACTGTTGGCTGGAAGAGAAAGGCCGGTTTTATTTAGGAACCAACCGGGGACTATTCACGGTTTCTTCTCCATTGACTTTATCGGATGAACCTGCAGATTTTAGCTTAATCCCTGAATTAAGCGGGCAAGTCTGGGATCTGGAAAAAGTGGGAGAAGAACTCCTTTGTTTCCATGATAAGGGATTGTATGTGATCCGGAATGGAAAATCGACTCTGATTCCCGGCCTACGTGGTTCCATCGCCGGTACTTCCTGGCCGGGGGATCCTCAAAAATACTGGGTCGGGACTTACGAGGGATTATATCTGATCCAAAAAGAAAATACATGGAAAGTTAAGCAACGAATAGAAGGTATTTCCTACTGGTGGAGGAATATGGCTTCGGAAGCTCCGGGTATTCTGTGGGTACGTTCCCAGAACTCCAGTGTGTCGCGGATCGAGTTGGATACGATCCATTATACAGTACAAAAGATAGAAGTGTTCGGTATAAATGAAGGATTCGCATCAGTGAAGAATCTTTATATACATACTCTTCAGGGTCATATCTGTTTTTCAACCTCTTCCGGTATTTATACCTATGATCCGGAGGCCGGACGTATGAAATATCATGAAACACTCAACTCCTGGTTTCTTCCGGACAGATCCTATACCGTACTCAAGGCAGAAGGGAATTCAATCTATGCTTTATCTGCAGACCTGATTCAGATCGCCCGTTTTTCGGAGGATGGCAAGTATCTCAGAACGGATTCTTATCCTTTTAACTATTCCCGGATCGATTTTATTCCCTATTATGAAGAGTTAGAGATCCTGAATGATTCACTGTTAGTGATCCCCAATGAACATGGATATGCTTTATTAAATACCCGGGTCCCTTTTCCTGTGCGGGAAGACCAGGTGGTGATACAATCCGTATATTTGACCTATCCGAAAGATTCCTTGATCTATAAAAATAATTACCAGGACCTCTGTTCAAATCCGGTGATCCCTTATACAAATAATAGTATCCGGTTTGAATATGCTTTCAGTTCCTTTTCAAATGAAAGAAGTGTGAAAGTCCGTTACCGGCTGCTGCCGGACCAGGCCTGGTCAGATTATACAGAAACCGGGGTCAAAGAATATACAAACCTGCATGAGGGAAAGTATATATTTGAAGTGGAAGCACTGTTTCCGGATGGGGAGATAGTCTCCTCTTCTTATTCATTTACTATACAGCCTCCGTGGTTCCGGTCAGGGTATGCTTATTTGATGGCAGTGGTGGGATTCTTGCTTCTGTTAGGGCTTTTTTATAAACTGGCGGTTTACCGCACGGCGAAAAAGCGGAAAGAGGAATTAGAAGAAAAAGAAAAAGAACTTTTTCGGAAGGAACAGGAATTTATCCGGGAAAACCTCCGGAAGGAGAAGGCGATCATCCGGCTGGAAAATGAGAAACTGGAACAGGCTCTCGCCTTTAAGAATCAGGAACTTGCCAATCTGATGATCCATTTATCCCGGAAAAATGAGATACTTACTTTTATCAAACAGGATTTGCATAAAGTTGTGAAAGAGCTTCAGAGAGAGGACCCTATCAAAGCTAAACGTATGTTGTTAACTCTTAGTAGTGGCATTGACCTGAATATGCAATCCGAAGAAGTATTGAAACGTTTTGAAGAACAGTTTGATCTGGTGCATAATAATTTTATCAGGAAGCTGACGGAGAAATATCCGGATCTGAATATCAGTGAGCGGAAAATGTGTGCTTACCTAAAAATGAATCTTACTTCTAAAGAGATCGCCCCTTTATTAAATCTGTCTTTACGGGGAGTAGAGACGCTTCGCTACCGTTTACGTAAGAAACTGGGACTCGGCCGGGAAGATAATCTTATGGATTACCTTAATCAGTTTGTTTAAAACTTTTCTTTTTGTTATGCTATTGTAAATTAATGACTTGTCTTTTGTTGGCGTAATACTGACGTATTTATTTTTGCTGGATGACGTATTTGGGAATAGGTAAAAATGCTTGTTCCTATGATACGTTAGTATATGTTTGTAACAAGTTCTGATATTCATTTATTTCAGGTTGAAGTATAGGAAAAAGTTGTGTTTTCAATAATATGATATTGCTTAAGGGAGGTTTTTTTAATCGGGAAATTCGAGAGGTAGGTTTAAGTAGATTAGAATGTCTGTGAAGACACTGTATAGAATTAACAACAAATAGTGCAAAGACTACCAATGTAAAAAACATTCGAGATCCCGAAACTCTCCGGTTAGGTTTGTGTTCCTGCCGGAGAGTTTTTTTATCCATTGTATGACAGCTCTGTCAGTAGAAAATCCATGTCTAAATCTCTAAAAATAAGGTATTGAATGAAGATTGAAAGCTTTTGAATGATTTATTAAAGACGGATCAGCCGGTTGTCTCTTTCTTTGCTGATAGAAAAACAATGGGATGAAAAACATTTTTCTATTTTCTTTTTTATTGACATGGGTACTGACCGGATGCCAATCTTCTGCTAACTCCTTTCAACCGGAAAACACAAGCGAAATGAGGGCTCCGGCATATCCATTGATTACCATTGATCCGTATACCAGTGCGTGGTCTTTTACAGATGTACTGTATGAGGATGCCGTGCGTCACTGGACGGGACGCAAGCATCCGCTGATCGGTGCTATCCGGGTGGATGGTATTTCTTACCGTTTTATGGGGATCGAAGACCTTCCTTTGAAACCATTCGTGTCTACCGCCGCCATAGAGAAATGGGAGGCCACTTATACGGAAAAGCAACCTGCCGGGAACTGGCAAACACTGGATTATAATGGTTCCGGCTGGAAAAATGGGAAAGGGGCATTCGGTACGCCGGGCATGTTAAATTTAGGAACGCTTTGGGAAACAGAAGATATTTGGGTCAGACGGGTTTTTGAACTGACCGAAGATTTCAGTAATGAAACCGTTTTCCTGCAATATTCCCATGATGATACGTTTGAACTTTATATTAATGGTATACAGGTCATCGCTACAGACTATTCTGCTAATAATAATGTATTGGTAGAATTGCCGGTGGAAGTAAAACGGACCCTGAAACCAGGTAAAAATATAATGGCTGCCCACTGCTTTAATAATGTAGGGGGTGGATATGTGGATTTTGGTTTGTTTACGAGAGAGGACCGAGGTAATACATTTGACAGAACAGCGGTACAACGCTCTGTCAATGTGTTACCCTCTCAAACTTACTATACGTTTGAGTGTGGGCCGGTTCAGTTAGATCTCATCTTTACTTCTCCTTTGCTCTTAGATGACCTGGAGTTACTTTCTACTCCGGTAAATTATATCTCTTACCAGGTGACCTCCTTAGACGGAAAAGCCCATGATGTGCAGGTCTATATGGAAGCCACTGCGGATTGGGCGGTAGATAATGAAGGTCAGAAAGTCAGGTTTGAAAAGGAAGAAAAAGATCAAATGACTTTCCTTAAGACAGGAACGATAGAGCAACCTGTTTTAGAAAAAAAGGGAGATAATGTCCGGATTGATTGGGGCTATTTTTATCTGGCCTCACCGGTGAACTCCTCTGTTTCATTAGGTTTGGGTGACTACTATGACATGAAGGATGCATTTATTGCAACCGGAAAGTTAGGGGAGGAAACTCCCGTGGACCAACTCTCTCCTGATCTGTATGGTAATTTAACTGTTCTATCTTATGTTGAGAATCTGGGAAGTGTGTCTTCCGCCAATGGCTATCTGTTGATCGGGTATGATGATCTCTATTCTATCCAGTATTTCCGGGAGAACCGGATGGCTTACTGGAAGCAGCATGGTCAGGTGGATATTTATCAGGCATTCGCCAAAGCTGCCAAATGTTATGACTCCGTAATGAAACGTTGTGCAGCTTTGGACAACCGCCTGATGGAAGAAGCTGAAAGAGCGGGAGGGAAAGAGTACGCAGCATTATGTGCACTGGCCTATCGGCAGGCAATCGCTGCTCATAAACTGATTGAAGATAAAGAAGGAAATCTGTTATTCCTTTCCAAAGAAAATTTCAGTAACGGTTCGATTGGAACGGTAGATATCACCTATCCGTCATCACCTTTGTTCCTGCTTTATAATCCGGACCTGTTAAAAGGAATGATGACCCCGATCTTCTACTACAGTGAAAGCGGACAATGGAACAAACCCTATCCATCCCATGATGTAGGAACTTATCCGGTTGCCAACGGACAGACCTATGGAGAAGATATGCCAGTGGAAGAGGCCGGGAATATGCTGATCCTGACTACTGCTATCGCTTTGGTGGAAGGAGATGCGGAATACGCCCGTAAACATTGGCCGGTATTGACTACCTGGGCAAACTATCTGCTGCAGGAAGGTCTGGATCCGGGTAATCAGTTATGTACGGATGATTTTGCCGGACATCTGGCACACAACTCGAACTTGTCTGTCAAAGCGATTATGGGTGTGGCCGGCTACGGAAAGCTGGCTGATATGTTAGGAGAAAAAGAGGTGGGTAAACAATATATAGATGCTGCCCGTGACATGGCGAAACAGTGGGAACAGATGGCGAATGACGGAGATCATTACCGTCTGACCTTTGACCGTCCGGATAGCTGGAGCCAAAAATATAATTTAGTGTGGGATGAACTTTTTGGACTGAATATCTTTCCCAAAGAGATCGCGTCGAAAGAATATGCCTATTATCTGACGAAGCAGAACCGGTATGGTCTGCCGTTGGATATACGGGAAACATATACAAAATCCGACTGGGTGCTATGGAGTGCTTGTCTGACTTCAGACCCGGATGAATTTAAAGCGCTGATAGCTCCTATCTATGCGTATGCAAATGAAACGGAAGCACGTATGCCGATCAGTGACTGGCACGATACACATACCGGCCTGTCACCTAACTTCCGTGCCCGTTCCGTGGTGGGAGGATATTTTATGAAGATGTTGAAAGATAAAATGGTGAAAAAATAATATGGAATAACTATATACCTGAATACACATACCTATCATGAAGAAAACATTTTTACTATGCTGTGCCTTAGCTTTCACTTTCTGTGCACAGGCACAATGGAAACCGGCAGGAGAGATGATCAAAACTCCCTGGGCAGAAAAAGTAGATCCGGCGAATGTCTTACCGGAATATCCCCGTCCGTTGATCCAGCGGGGAGAATGGAGTAACCTGAATGGCTTATGGGAGTATGCGATTGCGCCGAAAGGACAAGCAGAACCCACTACATTTGATGGCCAGATTCTGGTGCCATTCGCAATAGAATCCTCTTTATCAGGTGTTCAGAAAGAGGTTGGAGATGCGAATGAACTATGGTATAAACGTGAATTTACAGTTCCTTCTTCGTGGAGAAATAAAAATGTGGTACTGAACTTCGGAGCCGTGGACTGGAAAACAGATGTATATGTCAATGATATTCTGATCGGTTCGCATGAAGGCGGTTTTACCCCTTTCTCTTTTGATATTACTCCTTACCTGAGCGGTAAATCAACTCATAAATTAGTAGTTCGCGTATGGGACCCAACAGATAAAGGCTATCAGCCACGGGGAAAACAGGTCAATGAACCACACGGGATCTGGTATACTCCGGTAACCGGTATCTGGCAGACCGTATGGCTGGAACCGGTGGCCGCTAACCATGTAACAGCGATTAAATCCATACCATGCATTGACAGTGGAACGATGAATGTAACCGTTTCTACAGCTAAACCGTGTACAAATGATATTGTTGAAGTTAAATTGTTAGACAAAGGAAAAGTAATTGCGACAGCCAAAGGGTTGCAAGGGAATGAATTACGTCTTTCTGTACAGAATCCAACCTTATGGGATACAGAGAATCCTTATCTATATGATATGAAAGTAACCATCGCATCTGCAGGAAAAGTGGTGGATGAAGTTTCTTCCTATGCCGCTTTCCGTAAGATCTCTGCGAAACGTGACGCCAATGGTATCATGCGTATGCAATTGAATAATAAAGATCTGTTCCACTATGGTCCGCTGGATCAGGGATGGTGGCCTGATGGATTGTACACCGCTCCGACAGATGAAGCCCTGCTGTTTGATATCAAGAAAACCAAGGACTGGGGATTCAATATGATCCGTAAACACGTGAAAGTAGAACCTGCCCGCTGGTATTATCACTGTGATAAAGAAGGTATTTTAGTATGGCAGGATATGCCAAGTGGAGATATGGGGAACCATTGGGCTCCTCGTGAATATAATGCCGGTACTGATAAAAACCGTAGTGCTGCTTCCGTAGCGAACTATTACCAGGAGTGGCAGGAAATCATGGATCTGTGTATCTCTAATCCTTCGGTCGTTGTATGGGTTCCATTCAACGAAGCATGGGGACAGTTTGATACGGAAAAAGTAACTGAGTGGACCGCTCATTACGATCCTTCCCGTTTGATCAACCCGGCCAGTGGAGGTAACCACCGGAACTGTGGGGATATTCTGGATCTGCACAGCTATCCCGGACCGGAAATGTTCCTGTTCGATGCACAACGGGTGAACGTATTAGGAGAGTATGGAGGTATTGGCCTGGCATTAGATGGGCACCTGTGGTGGAATGACCGTAACTGGGGATATGTGCAGTACAAAACAGTGAAAGAGGTAACAGATGAATATGTGAAGTTCGCGAGAGAGCTGAAAGATATGGTGAAAAGAGGCTACTCTGCTGCCGTATATACACAGACTACCGATGTAGAAGGAGAAGTGAATGGTTTGATGACCTACGACCGTAAAGAGATCAAGATCGATGAAGCGGCTGTTAGAAGAGCGAATCAGGAAGTGATCCATGAACTTTCAAAATAAGAGCAAGATGAAACAATTTGCAATAATTATATCTATTCTTTTATGGTGTGTGTCGACGGGGAGTGCAATCCCCCGTCCGGAATATCCTCGTCCGCAATTTGAGAGGACAGAATGGATCAACTTAAATGGTGAATGGAGTTATTCATTCGATTTTAGTGGTTCGGGAATGGAACGTGAACTGTTTAGATCTACCGGCTTTGACGGTAAGATCACAGTTCCGTTCGCTCCGGAAAGTGATCTGTCAGGAGTGGGTTATAAAGATTTTATTAACCATTTCTGGTACCAT
The DNA here is from genome assembly GCA_021201865.1 of Tannerellaceae bacterium. Classification (GTDB taxonomy): domain Bacteria; phylum Bacteroidota; class Bacteroidia; order Bacteroidales; family Tannerellaceae; genus UBA4116. The sequence goes on from JAJQEE010000147.1 coordinate 15,763, forward strand.
CGCACCATTACTGTTCCACAGAACTGGGATGGAAAGAATATCCTGTTGAACTTTGGCGCTGTTTATTACAAAGCAGAGATTTATATTGACGGAAATTTTGCGGCCCGTCACTTTGGAGGGACCTCCTCTTTTTCTGTAGATATTACTTCCTTGGTTAAACCGGGTCAGACACACCACTTGGTTGTGTATGTTGAAAGTGATGTCAGGGGGGGGACAGCAACCCGCCGGAAAGCAGAATCTGCAATTTGAATCTTATGCCTGTAACTACACCCGTGCGACTGGTATCTGGCAGACTGTATGGATGGAAGCAGTTCATCCGGAAGGATTGAAATCTGTGCAGGTGGTTACTGACATTGATCAGCAGCAGGTCGTGATCCGTCCTCGCTTCTATAAAGAGTTGGGAGGTAAACTGGAAGTTTCTCTGCTGGATAATGGGAAGGTGGTGGCTAAACAAACTGTCTCAACCAGTTCTTTATCTACGGTGGTCCTCCCGGTGAAAAATATGAAAACCTGGAGTCCGGAAAGTCCTTTCCTGTATGATGTAAAATATAAAGTGATCAACAAACAGGGAAAAGTGGTAGATGAAGTGGATGCCTACGTAGGAATGCGTAAAGTACATATCGAAGGAAACAAGATCTATCTGAATAATAAACCTTACTATCAGCGGCTGGTATTGGATCAGGGATTCTATCCGGATGGTATCTGGACTGCTCCGAGCGATGCCGCTTTGAAAAGAGATATTGAATTATCCATGGAGTGTGGTTTCAACGGAGCCCGTTTACATCAAAAAGTCTTTGAAGAAAGATTCCATTACTGGGCGGATAAAATAGGTTACATCACCTGGGGAGAAGCTTCAAGCTGGGGGATGGATGTGAATGATCCGGTAACAGCCCGTAACTTTATTACCGAGTGGGCAGAGATCGTAGAACGGGACATGAATCACCCTTCGATCCTGATCTGGACACCTACCAATGAACAGTTTTGGCCGGACAGAGTGCAGTATCCCCGCTTGATGGGAGACCTGTACACCCTGACGAAAATGATCGATCCGACCCGTCCGTTCCACGGTGCAAGTGGAGGTACTCATATTGCAACCGATATCTGGACCGTGCACGATTATGAACAGGATCCGGAAAAACTGAAAGCCATTTTATATAATGACGGCAAACTGGCAGGAACACCGAAATGGGAGATCCAGTTGAAACCTCAAAATATTGGTTATAATCCATTGAAGTATACCGATCAGTATGCTTTCCCGGAATATAAAATGGATATGCCTTATCTGGTAGATGAATTCGGAGGTATCAAATGGAATCCGGCCCAGCAGATAGAAAGTGCGCAGAATACCTCCTGGGGATATGGAGAGCCACCCCGGTCATTAGAAGAATTCTATGCCCGTCTCGAAGGACAGGTGAATGCGGTACTCTCTTTGTCGGAATACATTTGGGGATATTGTTATACACAGTTGACAGATGTAGAACAGGAGCAGAACGGTATTTATTATTATGACCGGACTCCGAAATTTGATATGAAACTGATCCGCTCCATATTCAGTAAAGAGCCGGAGCAGAAATAAGAGAATGATTTTAAGTTGGTAAGAAAAATAAAAGTAACCTAACAAATTATTCATCGGTGTAAACCGGAAAGTCTGTTCATGCTAAGCATGAGAAAGAGTTCTTTTTTTTATTTAAACTGCTTCATTATACGTGATTCGAAAACGGAGGAACCGGAATGTATTATCTTTCATGGGATTTCCGGTTCTTCCCTTTCGGAGAAAATCATTAAAGCAGTTTATTATATCTTTTGCGAGGGGTAAGACCGACATAAAGTAGCCTCATAGGTATTAGAATTAATTATAGATAAAAATAGTAAGCATAAATGCCTTTTTAATGTCAGTCAATAAACTAAATTTAGTATATATATACCCGAGAGTAACCCTCTCACCCCTAACCTGGGTTACTTTATGCTTACCCCTCTCAAAAGATAAAATGGAAAATACTTCCCTGTCCTTTTAATCTAACCATACGATATAGATCTGATATTTTTTTACAGAAAGAATGTGACTGAATTCTAAGTCATTTTCATATGTAATCTGGTGTAAAGAAAGAATTTCTTATTTCCGGTTCTCTTTCATGAACTCAGGAGGGGATTTGCCATATTGCTTTTGGAAACAGGTGGAGAAATAGGCCGGAGAAGAGAAACCAGTCTGGAAGGCGATCTCATTGATGCGGGTTTCTCCGGCATGAATGAGCTGGACAGCTTTTTTTAAACGGGCAATACGGATGAAATCGACCGGGGAAACACCCGAAATACCTTTTACTTTTCTGTAGAGACTGGAAGTACTCATATTCATTTCCGTCGCCAGTAATTCCACATTCAGGGAATCATTATTCAAATTGGCTTCCAGGAACTCATTTAATTTTGTGAGGAACATCTCATCTACCGGGGAGACTGCTAACGTGGCCGTTGGAGTGTGAGGAGTCTCCTGATAGGATCTGCTTAAAAGTTCCCGGCTTCTCAGCAGGTTACTGATCTGAGTAATCAGCAATTCCATAGAGAAGGGTTTCTCAATATAGGCATCCGCACCATTATTTAACCCTTTTAACCGGGATTGCAGATTGTGCTGTGCTGTCAGTATAACAAATGGAATATGACTATACCGGACATTATTTTTTACTTCGTTACAAAATTCAAATCCATCCATCACCGGCATCATGACATCACTGACAATCAGTTTGATATTTTCTTTATGTAATATTTCAAGCGCCTCCTGTCCGTTACCCGCTTCTTTTACCTGGTATATCTCTGCTAATTCGGCCGCAATAAAACGTCTCATCTCCACCTGGTCTTCCACGATCAATACAGTTGCCTTATCCTCTTTTTCAGAAGTTCTTTCTTCCTGAATCATCATAGGAACGGTCTCGTCGACGGCAGGCATATCAAATCCGTTATCCTGATTGACCGGCAGTTCAAGGGTAAAAGAATTCATCCCGTCTGGTGTATAGTCATACACCAGAGATCCCCGGTGAAATTCTGTCAGCGAGTAAGCTAAAGAAAGACCAATTCCACTTCCCTGAATATGTTCTGTCTCTTTGGCACGGAAGAAAGGAGTGAAAATCTTTTCTTTTTCCTCTGCCGGTATTAATGGCCCATCATTAATGACCGTAATCCTAAACCTGCTTTCATCCGGACTTGTTAATTTCAGAGTCAAAGAAATATATCCGGAGGAGTATTTAATGGCGTTCGTCATCAGGTTGGTAATGATCTTTGAAAAAGCGTCCCGGTCAATATATCCGCAGAAAGGTCCGGCCGGTAATTCTAATATAAATCTTTTATTCTCTTTCTCCATGACCGGTTTAAACTGGGCTAACGTAGTATCCAGCCATAACACAATATCTGTTTTGACAAAGTTCAGCTTGAATCCCTGGCTCTCTGTTTTCCGGAAATCCAGTAATTGATTACTCAGATCCAGCAACCGTTGTGTACTTTGTTCGATCATTTCCAGGTTTCTCCGGGTAGCCGGTGTGCCATCATTAGACCGGAGAATCTTTTCCAAAGGTGCTTTGATCAGTGTCAGTGGGGTACGGATCTCATGGGTGATAAACGTAAAGAACTGAATTTTGGCATCATATAATTCTTTCTCTTTTTTATTTTCAAAGATTTCCTGATTGATGCGGTGCTTCCTGATCAGTTGCGTTTTCTTATAGTTATAGAAAAGATAGATCAGCAGAACAAGCATAAGAATATAGAAGCCAAAGGCCCATCCGGTTGCCCAGAAAGGAGGAATGATCACGATGGAAAGGGATTCCTCATTATTCTGCCAGATACCGCTGCTGTTGGTAGACCTGACTTTAAACGTGTATTTACCCGGGGACAGGTTGGCAAACGTTACACTCCGGTTACGACCCATGTCGATCCAGTTCCCGTCTACTCCTTCCAGCTTGTAAGCGTACCGGATCGCATTAGGGGAAGTGTAACTGAGGGCTACATAGGAAAGGGTAAAAGTGGCCCGGTTATAAGGCAACTCTAATGATCCGGGTGAATGGAGAAGGTTTCTCCCTTCTATTTTACCGGGTAAAATATAAACCGGAGGCACAAACGTATCTTCTTTAAAAAGTCGTGGGTTAAATGAGATCATTCCATTAATGGTTCCCATGTACATCACTCCTTCCGGCGATTTATAGGCTGAACTATAATTAAATTGCGCTTCATGCAAACCATCATTAAAGGAAAAAGTACGGGCCGCATAGGTTTCCGGGTTGAACTTAACCAGGCCATTGGCAGTAGTGATCCAGAAATAATTCTGTTCATCCTCCAATATGCGGTAAATAATATTACTGGGCATTCCGTCTTCCCGGATGATCCGGGTAAATGTGTCTGTTTTCCTGTCATAAAAAGAGATTCCATTGACCGTGGTCACCCAGATCCTGTTTTTGGAATCTTCAAAAACGGAGGTGATATTGCTACTACCCAGGCTTTGCAGTTTAGGCGGGTCATCCACATATTGATACACCCTGTCCTCTTCCGGGACATACCGGAAAACTCCTTCTGTGGAAGCAACCCAGATATTTCCTGCCTGATCTTCATGGATATGTTTGATCAATCCGGATATGTTTTTCCAGGGATGGAACGTATCCGTGAAACTGTCATATCTTACCGTTCCTACCGATGTTCCTATCAAAATGCCCTGGCTCTTCGTTTTGGTGAAACAAAGGATGAAGTCACTTAATAAACTATAGTTCGTATTACTCAGACAATAATTTTTGACTACTTTGCCGGAGGGAATGTCAAGAATATCAATTCCTTTATTGTAGGTTCCGATCCACAATTTGTCTCCATCCGGCATGAGCCCGTGAATATTAGTCGCTGATAAAGGATGCAGTGGGTTTCGGTAGGAATAATTAATGATCTCCCCCGTAGCTAAATGATACTGATTGATCCCGTTATCCTCGGTCCCGATCCAAAGGTTCCCGTATTCATCCGGACAGATCTCCCGCACTGCATTCCCTAACATGCCCGGATGAGTTTTTCCTCCGATATACCGGTTGAAACTGACATACTCATTCGGAAGGTAGCTAAGCCCCCCCCAAAGAAAGTTCCGATCCACATTCCTCCCTCTTTATCTTTGGATATGGAATAAATCGCATTGTCGGAAATTGCATATTCATTGGTCAGGGATTTTGTTAACTGAGTCGTTGTCCGTTTCAGTACATTATGTATATATACCCCCGATTCTGTCCCGATCCAATAGGTATACGGATTAAAAGGGGTAATGGTGCGGACCTGAACGTCCGGAATGAGGGTGACCACTCTTCTTTCCTGGGATATCCATAATTTCAGCCCATCCCGGTTGGTCCCTACCAGCATTCCCAGATCCGGAGCATGGCATAAAGCTGTGATATGGATCTGGTCTTCTTTTTCCTTTTCCGTCAGCAGCGGAATAAGAAGGAAATCATCCTCTTCGGGACTATATATATACATATTAAACATATCGGAGAAGAGTGGGATTCCCTCTTTGGTCATGGTCATCAGGGAAGCTCTGAAATACCCGGATGCCGGATAGATCCGGTAACTTTTGTCTGTCAGGGAATATTTAGCAATCCTGCTCCCTTCCCTTAGCCACAGGTTTTTGCGGCCATCTTCCCGGATATCCGAAAACCGTTCCGGGTTTCCATTCCCGGTAGGGAAACGAAAAGGATGGAACGTTTCATCTTCCTCCTTAAAAGAACAGACGAATCCGCCACTACCTACCCACACAGTCCCTTCGGAATCTTCAAAGAGATGGGTAATCCGGTTATTGGGCAGGCTGTTCGGCTGTTCGGGATTGTGGCGGTAGATGGTGAATGTATATCCGTCAAAGCGGTTTAAGCCGTCTTCCGTGCCAAACCACATAAACCCTTTACTGTCCTGTAAAGAACAATTAACAGTATTATGGGAAAGACCGTCTTTGTTATTATAATGCCTGAAATAGAGCTCATTGTCCGTTCCGTAGGAAGGGCCGGCAATAAGTATATAAAGAATAAGGATAACGAATCGTATTTTCATATAAGTTTTAGGGTCGCTTCAAAGACAAAACTACTAAATTAAAAGGGATACACTATCTTTGCTGTGTTAAAAGTAGCAGGAGATGGAAAAAAAGGAGCTCAGCAGAGAGTTGCAGATCACAGCCGATGGGAGTCATACGCTGTTTGTCCCGGCAATGGATGAACACTATCATTCGGTGAATGGGGCGGTTCAGGAATCGAAACATGTGTTTATTGAAGCCGGACTAAAACAATTGGACCGGGATCCAATCCGGATCTTTGAAGTGGGTTTCGGTACGGGACTGAACGTTTTCCTGACTTTACTGGAAACTGAACACCGGACAGTGGAGTATTTTACCATAGAACAATATCCTTTAGAGGAGCAACTGATCCATGCACTTAATTATGGAGAACGGGTTTTATCCGGTAAAACGGATCTTTTTCTCTCCCTACACCAGGCAGAATGGAATAGATCCGTACCCATTAATGATTCTTTTACACTTCATAAGATGCATGGGGATAGTAATACGGCTTCCCTGCCCGGACAGATAGACCTCGTCTATTTCGATGCCTTTGCTCCTGATAAACAACCGGATATGTGGAATCAGGAGATCTTCAATAAATTATACAAACAAATGACGTCAGGAGGTATCCTGACCACCTATTGCGCCAAAGGGGTAGTCAGACGAATGCTACAGACAGCAGGCTTCACCGTTGAACGAATCCCGGGACCTCCCGGTAAACGGGAAATGTTACGTGCCATAAAGGTTTAAGGAAAGGGATAGTAAGAAGAACCAAATACCCACATGCAGGGAAATTAATGCTACCCTCTACACCCTGGCGTCCGTAGGTACCTACTTCCTCATGGATAAGGTCCCTTCCTGTGCGCGCTACCCTCTACACCCTACGGATAGTGTGTGGTTATCTGATAGTAAGGATCTTATGACCTCCGGAATCGTTTAACCGGAAAAGGAGCATACTATTCCCGGAATATAGAGTTTTTCGGTCAGGTATTCACCC
>JAJQEE010000139.1:0-17653 GCA_021201865.1 Tannerellaceae bacterium
GTCTACCCGGACAGCTACCTTTGAGTTGAGGAACACGGGAAAAAATCCGTTAGTCATTTTGGATGTAAGTACCACCTGCGGATGCGCGAAAGCCCGTTTTGAAAAGCAGCCCATAGCAACCGGCACGATCACCCATCTGGAAGTAGAAATGACACCCAAAGAGACCGGTTTCTTTGATGAAATGCTTACCGTTAAATGCAACACAGACCAAATCATCCAATTAAAGATCAAAGGGACAGCCCGGTAACCCAACAACAGGGAGAGATTTAAGAATAAGTGTATGGAAATGTCAGAATTTTATCAGCGATACATACCTTGCATAATTAACTACAACTTTTATTTTTGTCCCGCTTTACGATACCAGGATAAAACACAGAGAAACGGATGAAATACAACCTGAAAACAGTTATCCAAAAGATTATTGACGGATTATTCGGGATTTGCGTTTGTGTGGTTTTTATCTTTTGTCTCCAACTGTTTTTCTTCTCCTCTTTCAGAATCCCGACCAATTCGATGGAACCTGAAATCATTTATGGAGATCATGTGTTGGTTTGTAAACTGGTACCCGGCGCACGCTTATTTGATATTTTTGCGGCTTCCCGGGGTGAACAGGTAAAGATCCGCCGGCTTCCCGGAATCCGGAAGACAAAGAGGAATGATGTGATGGTATTTAACATACCCTATCCGTTCGGATCTGACAAAATGAAAATGGATATTACTCAATATTATATTAAAAGATGCATCGCTTTACCGGGAGATACCCTTCGAATCAAAGAGGGTATGTATCACATTACAGGGATTGAAAAGATCCCCGGCAACCTAAAAGCGCAACAAAGCCAATTTATGGATTCTATTAGCACAACTGACAGGAGGATCTTTCCACAGGACACTTTATTGAACTGGAACACACAGGACTTTGGTCCCCTTTACATTCCCCGGGCCGGGGACCGGATTGGGATGAACCCCATCCACTATGCGTTGTATAGAAAAATAATAGAGTGGGAGCAACAGGCCGTTTTGGAAAAACGAGGAGACCAATACTACCTCCAGGACCAACCCATTTCCTCTTACTGTTTCACAAACAATTATTATTTCATGGGCGGAGACCGGGTTCAGGACTCCCGGGATTCCCGCTACTGGGGATTATTACCTGAAGAATATATAGTCGGGAAAGCCTTCCTGATCTGGAGATCCAAAGATCCTTATTTTGACGAGATCCGGTGGAATCGCTTTTTAAAACGGATCCATTAGGTGTGGCAGGCCAGCCCTTGTTTAAGTATTCTTTTTTGTAATCATCTGTTCTACTTTTATGAATCATACATTTTATTATTATCTGAAACTATTCCTGATCTCCCTGAGCGGTTCATTCGTGCTAAGCACTTTCTCTGCGTTTGATCCCTTTACCGATACGAACATAATAGAAGGACAAACAAGCTGGTTTATCACCACAACGGCCCTGTTTGCCGTATCCTTTCTCCTATCCTACCTGCCATCTTCCGGAAAAGAGTTCCGGATCACTCTCCCGGATATCCTACTCCTTCTTTTATTACCGGCCCTGGCATGGATGGGAGATCTGACACAGGAGAAAAGTATCTGCTTAGGTATGTTGCTCTGTCTGTGGATCATGCTACGGAGTACCCTGAAAGAATTTCCTGATTTACGGATGCTATTTCTGACAGTGATCCTCTGTACCGGTGTTACACAAATGATATGGGGCGGTATCCATCAATATGGCCTTATATCACCTGAACATAGGATGGTAAAATTGGCCACTCTCTATGTGGATCCGGTACAATTGGCAAGTTATTCCATCGCGGTCACACCCATCCTTTTCGGTATGATCCTGAAATTGCATTCCTGTAACAAAAAAGCCTGGTGGCATATCCGGACCGCAATTTATTATTTTTCATGGATCTGTTTGGTTATCACTATCCTTAGTCTGCCCGCCTTTATGAATCTATCCGGGTGGCTGACTATCTTTATCGCCTGTGGGCTGGTATACTATTTATATAAAGTAGGCTGGAGAAAAACAACAGTACGCTGGTCACAACTTTCCGTTCGCTCCCGTTGGCTGGCCTCCGGCATACTTCTCATTTTATGCACGGGAATCATCCTCCTATTCTGCTTAGATAGTACTTCGGGTGAACCTCTTCACCCACTCCTTCAGACACCCTATTACCGGATGTTCTTTGGGTTATTCCTGTGCTGGAATATTTCTTCCATGTATATGGGTATAAAAAACAAAAGATATAGTACAGTCGGAGGAATCGCCGCTTTTACTATATTCACCTGCTGGTCCGTTCCTTTTTCCTTTCCCTCTTTCTGGGTACTCCTTCTTTTTTTATCAGCGATCTGTGTGGCAGATCCGGTTAGAAAGGTTCCCGCTAAGATCATTTCAGATAAAAAAGTACCTTATCTGAGTCTGATTGCCGCGCTGACCACTATTTTCCTATATTTCATTTATTAATAGGGATCTGGCTGATGATCAGGCAACAAGCGAGCATCTGCCTTTCATTCTTTACCGGGTGAAGTGGGATATTTAATTTATTTAACCAATTTACCAAACAAGACATTACGATTATCTCGTAAATATTTTTACATTTGTTCGAAGTGTATGTGCTTTCCATTGTACCACCGAAAATCTATTATATGAAATATCACAGACTGGCTATCGTACTTCTTTGCATCGGGCTTACTAATTGCAATCAGGAAAAAGAAGCAAAAAAGGGCACTATTGAAACTGTTTTACCGGAAATGATAACTGAAGTTACCATTTCTCCCCTTTCTTCCACCCACTTCAACCACGAACTGATAAGTAACGGCAAATTATCTGCCGCGCGGTCGGTTGATCTTCAGTTTGAGACCATCGAACCCGTCGTTTCTGTCCTGGTTAAAAACGGAGAGAGAGTAAAAAAAAGGACAAAAACTGGCAGAGTTGGCCACCTTCCGCCTGACTAATACCAAAGAACAGGCGAAAGCTTCGCTGGAACAAGCCCGGTTAGAACTACAGGATGTATTGATCGGACAGGGATATCCTTTAGACAACCCATCCGGTGTTCCCGAAGAGATCCTGACACTGGCAAGGACTAAAAGCGGATACGACCAGGCTCTCGCCAAGTATGAGCTGGCTGTTTACGAAGAAGAGAATGCCACGCTGACGGCTCCGTTTGACGGCGTAGTCGCTAACCTGTTTACGAAACAACATAATAAAGCCTCCGCTTCTGAAATATTTTGTACGATCATTGATCCAAACAGTATGGAAGCGAACTTTACGGTATTGGAGAGTGAACTTCCTCTGATTAAGCAAGGGGACAAGGTAGAGATCATCCCTTTTTCCATGCCGGAAAATAAAACAGACGGATATATTACCGAGATCAATCCGGTCATACAGGAAAACGGGATTGTCCAGGTAAAAGCTTCTGTCCGGAATAACGGAAAACTATTTGAAGGGATGAATATCCGGGTCAGCGTGCAGCGTATGCTACCCAATCAATTAGTCGTACCGAAGGAAGCGGTCGTACTACGCTCCGGTAAGCAGGTGGTTTTCACGTTAGTCAATCAGAAGGCTTACTGGAATTATGCGCAAAGCCATCTTGAAAATTCAAGCAGCTACACCATCACGGAAGGGTTGAAAGAGGGAGATATTATTATCACGAGTGGTAATATCAACTTAGCACATGAAACTCCTGTACAGATAATTGAAAACTGACCCTCAAACCAAATGTATGGTAAAGTTTCTTCTCCAACGGCCTATCGCAGTTTTAATGGCTTTTACAGCCTGTTTCATCTTAGGTTTGGTGACCTATTTCACCATACCGGTCTCTCTATTACCTGATATCGCCATACCGGAGATCACCGTGCAGGTCACCGGACAGAACACTTCAGCCAGAGAATTGGAAAACACGGTCGTAAAGCCGATCCGCCAGCAATTAATGCAGGTCAGCCGGTTGCGTGACATTCAAAGTGAGACCCGGGATGGATCCGGAATCATCCGGTTGAGTTTTGATTTCGGGACCAACACGAATCTTGCTTTTATAGAAGTAAACGAAAAAATTGACGCGGCCATGAGTTTTCTGCCACGGGAAACAGAGCGGCCCCGGGTCGTAAAAGCAAGTGCTACCGATATCCCGGTCTTTTATTTAAACCTGACGTTGAAAGATCAGGAAAAACCGCAACAATTCCTGCAAGGAACCGATACGGAAGCCTTCCTGACCCTTTCCCAATTCGCGGAAACCGTCATCAAAAGACGGATTGAACAACTTCCGGAAGTAGCCATGGTCGATATAACCGGTTTGTTAAACAGCCAGATAGAGATCATCCCGGATGAAAAGCTATTGCAGATAGCCGGTATCCGTATGGAGGAATTAGAAAATATGCTGATCGCTAACAATATCGATTTTGGAAGCATGATCGTCCGGGAAGGATATTATCAGTATAATATTAAATTTTCTACCCTGCTCCGCACCGTGGAAGATGTGGAACAGATCTATATACGTAAAAACGACCGGATCTATCAACTCCGGGAATTGGCAAAGATCACTGTAGCACCAGTCAAAGAAACCGGATTTTCTTTATCTCAGGGAAAGCAGGCGGTCACGTTAGCGATCATCAAACAGGCGGATGAGAATATGGACAAAATGAAAGTAGCTTTGAAAGAGGTTACGGATCATTTCAGCACGGTTTATCCGGATATTGAATTCCACATCACCCGCAATCAGACGGAGTTGTTAGACTATACGATCTCTAATCTTAAACAGAATCTTTCTTTAGGACTGCTTTTCATATTTATCATTGCTATCCTGTTTTTAGGGGATGTGAAAAGCCCGCTTGTGATCGGGATCAGTATGTTTGTCAGCATTCTGATCAGTTTCCTTTTCTTTTACCTCTTTCAGATGTCGCTTAACATCATTACTCTTTCCGGTCTTATTTTGGCTTCCGGTATGATGATCGACAGTTCGATCATTGTGACAGAGAATATTGCTCAATACAGGCATTCCGGCCACAGTCTGGAAGAAGCCTGTGCAAAAGGGACCACAGAAATCATCACCCCTATGTTAAGTTCCACTTTCACTACGATCGCGGTTTTTGTTCCATTGGTTTTCATGAGTGGTATTGCAGGTGCTATTTTTTATGACCAGGCCTTTGCGGTAACCGTAGGCCTGATCGTTGCCTATTTCACAGGTATCATGTTATTACCTGTTTTATATAAATTAGTCTATAGTATTCCGGATATCGGCTCGATACTCCATATTCGTTTCAATAATCCTATTAAGGAACATACCCTGGATCGTATGTATGACCAGGGGATCGATTTTATTTTTCGCCATAAATGGATAGGACTCAGCACAATCTTCATTTTCATTCCGGTGTGTGTCGTTTTATTTTATTTCATTCCTGTCAGCCGGATGCCGGAAATTGATCAGAACGAACGGGTTGTTTTAATTGAATGGAACGAAAATATACACATTCAGGAAAACAGAGCACGAATTAACCATCTTATGGAACATATTCCATCTGCCGTGACGGATTACACAGCTTCTATCGGACAACAACAGTTTTTACTCAATCGGGACCGGGAACTTTCCTCTTCCGAAGCGGAACTTTATTTTAAAACAGAGAGAACCGATCAGATCCCTCTGTTGGAAACCGCCATCCGGAACTGGCTGCATTTGAATTATCCGATGGCTGTTTTTTCCTTTTCCCCACCGGAAAATATTTTCGAGAAGTTATTCACCACGGGAGAGGCTGATTTAGTTGCAGAAATATACTCCCGGAACACAACCGACGCGCCGGAAGCAGAAGAGGTGTATGAATTAGAAAATATACTACAGGCAAAGACAGGGATTGAGCCTGTAGGAGCCGCTTTTGACAATCAACTAAACATCATGATTGACAGACAGAAGTTATTGTTATATAATGTAAGCTATGAAGAGGTATACCGTACCCTGAAGACAGCTTTTAAAGAAAATGAAGTCACCACGCTCCGTTCGTATCAGCAATATGTACCCATCACCATAGGAAATGAGCCGGGCTCTGTGCAGCAGGTGATCCATCAGACTCTTATTCAGACTATTCCGGATGAAGAGGGAAAAAGCTATCCTGTTCCCCTCCGTTCATTAGTGACTGTTTTACCGGGAGAAGATCTGAAAACCATCACTGCCGGAAAGAATGGAGAATATATTCCTTTTAGCTTCTTTGGTGTAAAAAATCCGGAAAAGACCCTTTCACAGATAAAGGCTGCTGTCAATGAGGAGCGAATCGTGAATCAGTCTAATAAATGGGATGTCGCTTTTTCAGGCAGTTACTTTGCCAATAAAAAAATGTTGAATGAGTTAGTGGTCATTCTATTTATTTCGATCCTGTTGATGTACTTTATTCTGGCTGCGCAGTTTGAAAGTTTCCTTCAACCGCTCATTGTGCTGTGCGAATTACCGATAGACATTGCTATCGCTCTGTTAGCTTTATGGGTTTTTGGCCATACCCTGAACCTGATGAGTGCTATTGGTATTGTTGTCACCTGTGGTATCATTATCAACGATTCCATCCTGAAATTAGATGCGATCAATGAACTCAGAAAGCAGGGGGTTCCTTTGATGGAAGCGATCCATGAAGCCGGCCGTCGCCGGTTGAGACCCATCATTATGACCTCCTTAACCACCATTTTTGCGATGGTACCTCTTTTATTTACCCACGATATGGGTAGTGAACTGCAAAAACCGCTGTCTATTGCCATGATCTCTACGATGATAATAGGCACACTGGTTAGTCTGTTTATTATCCCCTTAGTGTACTGGTGGATCTATAGAGGGAAAGAAAAACATGTTGAATCCGGATTAAATGATAGTAAATTATGAAACTCTTATTAGCCATCTTATCCATTTTCCTACTGGCAGAAACGAGTGCTGCCCAGTCTGTCACACTGACCCTGGACAAAACGATCACTTTAGCCACAGATAGTTCTCTGGAGGCTTTCCGGAATAAAAATATGTATTTAGCCAGCTACTGGGAATACCGGACTTATCAGGCGAACCGTTTACCCGGGTTGACCCTGAATTTGACCCCTGCGGAATACTACCGGGATATTACAAAACGATATAATTCGGAACTGGATATTGACGAATATAGAAAACAGCAATATTTCTTTGCGGAGGGAGGACTAACGGTTAACCAGAATCTGGATTGGTTAGGAGGTTCTTTTTATGTCAATTCCAACCTCGCTTATCATAATTACGGGGAGAATAAATATAAGCAGTTCACTTCCATACCCATACGCATCGGATATAACCAAAGCCTGATCGGATACAATCCTTTCAAATGGGAGAAAAAGATCGAACCGCTCCGGTATGAAAAAGCGAAGAAAGAGTTACTCTATAATATGGAATATGTAAGTGAACAGGCCACTACTTACTTTTTTGCATTAGCGATGGCTCAGGCAGAATACGAATTAGCAAAGGAAAATGTGGCGTCTACCGATACGCTTTATCAGAACGGTTTACAACGCCATAAGATCGCTTCCATCACCCAGGCAGACCTACTGACCCTCCGGTTAGATGCGGTGAATGCCAAAAATACGTTACAAAATACGGAGATCGCTTTGAAACGGGCGATGTTTGCATTAGCTTCTTATCTCAATTTTGAGAAAAATACAGACATCACCGTCCATCTTCCGACACGCCCTTATAACATGGAAATTTCGGTTGATCAGGCCATTCAACTGGCCAGGGAAAATAATCCTGCCTTTCTGGAACTCCGTCAACAGATCCTTGAAGCTCAGCAAATAGTAGATAAAACGAAAAAGGAAGCGCTCTTTAACGCCTCTTTCGGGGCCAGTGTGGGTTTCAACCAGGTAGCCAATAATTTCAGAAATGCCTACCGGGATCTTCTGCAACAGGATATTGTTTCCGTATCTCTCTCGATCCCACTGATCGACTGGGGAGTCAGAAAAGGAAAATATAATGTGGCCAGAAATAACCTGAATGTGACCCGGATCTCTGCCCAGCAGGAGGAATTAACCGTGGAAGAAGAGGTAATCATGACCGTCAGCGATTTCAATATCCAACAAAATTTAATCCTGAGTGCAGAAGAGGCATTGGATCTGGCCCAGATGGCCTATGCGGAAACCAAACAACGTTTCCTGATCGGCAGTTCAGACCTCAACAGTCTGACCCTTTCCCTACAAAGGCAACAGGAAGCACAACGGAATTATATCTCTGCTTTACAAAATTACTGGCTGAGTTATTATAAGATAAGGAAGCTAACCTTGCATGATTTTGAAACAGGCATCTCTTTATCTCATACCTTTGATTATAAACATGGGATTCAATGAAGAATTCCCCTCACATATCATCTTTTACGATTATCGTTACCTTTTTATGCGTGGCGTTAGCAGGGATTGCTTTTATTCCTTTGTTGCCTGTTAAACTTTCTCCTTCACGCATGCAACCCCGGTTAACGGTTCAATATTCCATGCCGGGAAACTCAGCCCGTATCATTGAGATGGAAGTAACTTCCCGGCTGGAGGCAATGTTGGCACGCATCAAAGGAATCAAAGAGATCCGCTCCCTGTCCGGGAACGGATGGGGATACATTACCATTGAATTAGATAAACACACAGATATAGATGCGGCCCGTTTTGAAGCGTCCACTATTATCCGGCAAACCTGGCCCAGTCTTCCGGAAGGATTAACCTATCCTTATCTGGATATGAGAAGTCCGGATGATAAGGATAACAAACCGTTCCTGACCTATACGCTGAATGCGGCTGCCAATCCGATCGTTATCCAACGGTTTGCCGAGAACCAGATCAAACCCCGTTTATCCTCCATACCCGGCGTGTATAGTATAGAAGTCTCCGGAGCCACCCCTATGGAGTGGCAACTGGAATATGATAACCGTCAACTGACCCGTTTAGCTATTTCCGTGGAAGACATACAAACGGCCATCTCCGCTTATTATAACAAAGAGTTTTTGGGCACGGCCCTGCTGAATACACAGGAGGAATGGATACGCTTAGTGCTGATTCCCGAAACAGAAAAGAATACATTTGATCCTTCCCGGATCACCGTAACAGATAAAAACGGAAAACTGATCCGGTTGGACCAGTTATTAAAAGTTACTCGCCAGGAAGAATTACCACAGAGTTATTACCGTATTAATGGATTGAATTCCATTTATCTATATATCCGGGCGGATGAAACGGCCAATCAGCTTCAATTAGCAAAAATAATAAAAGAGGAAATGGCCTGGATCCATACCATCCTCCCGGCCGGCTATGAGATCCATACCAGCTATGACGCAACGGAATATATTCAGGCAGAATTAAACAAAATATATAAAAGGACCACCCTGACGATCCTTATTCTTTTGCTTTTTGTTTTACTTGTCACCCGGAGCCTGCGTTATTTGTTCCTTATCACAGTGAGTTTAAGTATAAATATATGTATAGCCATCATTCTGTATTATCTCCTCCGGCTGGAAATTCAGCTCTACTCACTGGCAGGTATCACGATCTCGTTAAGCCTGATCATTGATAACACCATTGTCATGACCGACCATATCCGGAACCGTCATAATAAAAAAGCTTTTCTGGCGATCCTGACCGCGACTCTCACCACCATCGGTGCCCTGATGATCATTTTCTTTCTGGATGAAAAGATCCGGTTGAATCTTCAGGATTTTGCAGCGATCATCATTATCAACTTAACCCTCTCCCTGCTGATCGCTCTCTTCTTCGTGCCCGCGATGATCGAAAAACTACATTTAAATGACGAGACCCCCCTATCCGGAAAGCTCTTACGAAAATCGCAGCGGCTAAGTATTTATTTCAACAGATATTATACCTACCAGATCTCTTTTTTATCCCGTTGGAAGAAAACGGCTTGCTTTCTTTTACTTCTTCTGTTTGGAATACCGGTATTTTTACTTCCCGAAAAGATCGAAACAGATGATAAAGAATGGACTCCTACCCAGCTCAAATGGGTGGAAAAATATAATACCATCGTTTCCGGGGACACCTATAAAGAAAAGATCAGACCCATCCTGAACAAAGGATTAGGAGGCACCCTCCGGTTATTCGTTGAAAAAGTATATGAAGGTAGTTACTTCACCCGGAATGAGGAGACTGTTCTACATGTGAATGCCAGTATGCCGAACGGAACGACCATCGATCAGATGAATTACCTGATTAGCCGCATGGAGGCCTATCTGAGTACTTATAAAGAGATCCGGCAATTTCAAACCTATATTTACAATGCTCAACAGGCAGAGATCAATATTTATTTCACCAAAGACAGTGAGTTCAGTGGCTTTCCTTATACTCTTAAAAGCCGGATTATCAGCAAGGCGTTGGAGTTAGGAGGCGGAAGCTGGAATGTCTGGGGATTACAGGATATGGGTTTCAGTAATAACGTGATGGAAAGTGCCGGAAATTTCCGGATCACGATGTTTGGTTATAATTATGATGAACTCTATAGCTGGGCAGAAAACTTAAAAGAGAGACTGTTAACCTACCGGCGCATCAAAGAGGTCCTCATCAACTCTGAGTTTTCCTGGTGGAAAGATGATTACCAGGAGTTTTATTTCGATCTGAATCCGCTCCGGCTGGCTGAGGAGAACATAGTACCTGCCGACCTTTATCAATCTATTTCACCTGTTTTTACCCGGAATTTATATGCGGGGACAGTAGTCATAGATAATGAATTGGAGAAACTGAAACTTTTGTCTGTCCAATCCCGGGAGTATGACCTTTGGAATTTGCAGCATCTTCCCCACTTTGTCAACGGAAAACCTTATAAAATATCGGAATTGGCCACCATTGAAAAAGGACAGGCCCCTCAAAAAGTAGGCAAAGTGAATCAGCAATACAGGTTATGCCTTCAATATGAATACATAGGAGCTGCTAACCAGGGTACCCGCATACAGGAACGGACGCTGAAAGAGTTTAATGCCATCTTACCCATGGGATATACCGCTGAAAAAGACACAAACTACTGGAACTGGGATAAAAAAGATAATAAACAGTATCTGCTTTTGTTACTTATTATTGTGATCATTTTTTCACTACCAGCATTTTATTCAACTCCCTGAAACAACCCCTGGCAGTTATCTTTGTGATCCCCATCTCTTACATCGGGGTTTTTCTCACCTTTTACTGGTTCAAACTTAATTTTGACCAGGGAGGATTTGCATCTTTTATTCTTTTGTGCGGGATTACGATCAATGCAAGTATTTACATACTAAATGAATATAACCTCCTGTTAACCTCCAAACCCGCTATGCCCCCCTCCGTGCTTATTTAAAAGCATGGAACGCAAAAATCACCCCTATCTTCCTGACTATTATTTCTACCATATTAGGATTTATTCCATTCATGATCGGATCACAAAAAGAGGGTTTCTGGTTCCCTTTGGCTGCCGGTACAATCGGAGGGCTGACCATGTCTTTTATCGGGATCTTTGTTTTCCTCCCTCTCTTTACCCTTAAGACAAAAGAGGTCCTGAACAAAAATAAAAAGAAATAAACGACCCGTATTTATATTTATCTCTATAGAATGAACAATCTGATCCGGCCGGAATGTTTTTAAAAAAGCAATAACGGTTATTAGGTGATAATCATGTATATTTGTATTCAATATACATTCTATATCTTGTTTCATATGCCAGATACAAAACAACAGTTTGAAAAAGTCATCTCTCTGTGTAGAGAACTATTTGAGAAAAAGTTAAAAGATTATGGTCCGTCCTGGCGGATCATGCGTCCGGAATCTATTACAGACCAGATTTTTATTAAAGCAAACCGGATCCGTAGTCTGGAAATCAAACAGGTAAGTATGATTGATGAAGGGATTAAACCGGAGTTTATCGCTATTGTTAATTACGGAGTGATCGGATTGATCCAGCTGGAACTGGGATTTTCGGATACGACGGATATCTCTGCAGAAAGAGCGTTAGAGTTATATGATAAACATATGACCACGACTAAAGAATTAATGTATGCCAAAAACCATGATTATGACGAGGCGTGGCGTAGTATGCGGATCAGCTCCTACACGGATCTGATCCTGATGAAAATATACCGGACCAAGCAGATAGAAAGCCATGGAGGCAAAACACTGGTTTCGGAAGGTATTGATGCCAATTATATGGATATGATCAATTATGCCCTGTTTGGTTTGATCAAACTGGAGTTTGGTGAATAAAGGATAATGAGATATAAAGATACGATCATCAGGACAATAGCAGAGTTGTGCCGTTTGCTGATCGGAGGAGTATTCATCTTTTCCGGGTTGGTAAAGGCGGTGGATCCGGTAGGTTTCGCACTGAAAATCGAGGAATACCTGGCTTCATTTGGTCTGGAAGGATTACAGGCGTTCTCCTCGATCCTTTCTTTCAACATTATTGCTGTAGAATTTGCGTTGGGAGTTTGTATATTGATGGGAGTTTACCGGCGGTATTCCACTTTTCTGGTCCTCCTCTTTATGGCTTTTATGACTCCTCTGACGTTATATCTGGCCCTCTTCGACCCGGTATCCGATTGCGGCTGTTTTGGAGATGCCGTGATCATTACAAACTGGGAAACATTTTATAAAAATGTAGTCCTGTTAGCAGCTTCCATCTTTATTTTCATTTACAATCAACGCATTTTTTCCTTTTTTACCCATAAAGCTTACTGGTTTGTAGGATTGTTCGCCTATTTATTCTGTATAGGCTTTTCTTACAGGAATTATTATCATTTGCCCATCATCGATTTCCGTCCCTATAAAATAGGAGCTAATATCCCCTACCTCATGTCTATCCCGGAAGACGCTCCGGAAGATGAATATACCTATTCCTTTATTTATGAAAAGGATGGTGTTAAAAAAGAGTTCGGACTGAATAACTATCCGGCAGATGATCCGGACTGGACGTTTGTAGAATCTAAAACAGAGTTGGTAAAAGAGGGGTATGTACCCCCTATCACCTCCTTTGATCTATATAATGAAGAGGGAGACAATCTCTCTGAAGAGATTCTGAACAACGATCAAGCTGTTTTTCTTTTAATCCTTTCCAAGGTCGAAAAAGCAAATGACGAAAGAATCGATGATATTAATAATGTGTATGATTACGCGGTAGATAAACATATTCCTTTTTACGCCGTTTCAGGCTCTTCCATCAGTGAAATTGAGATATGGAGTGACAGAACAGGAGCTGAATATCCGTTTCTCATAGCAGACGAAACCTTTCTTAAAACGATTATCCGTTCCAATCCCGGATTGTTATTATTAAGAAGCGGGACCATTCTGAAGAAGTGGCATTACAAAGATATTCCGGCAGAGGAAAATATTGACACTGTTATCAATAGTTATCTGGAAGGAAAAGAGGACGAGACTCACAAACAACAGGCAGCGATCAGGAACAACCTATTAACTTTTAGTGTACCTTTGCTGCTGGTTTGGATGTATGACTATTTCCGTAACCGCCGTAGAAAAAGAGCTGGGAACAAGGCTGAAAAAGAAGACATTGAAAAATAAAATCTATTTATTATATATTTATAAATCATTAAAGATATGAGAAAGAATATTATTGCTGGTAACTGGAAAATGAACACAACCCTTTGTGAAGGTGTGGAACTGGCTAAAGGTTTAAACGAGGCTTTAAAAGACAAATCTCCTAAATGTGATGTAGTAATCGGTACTCCTTTTACCCATCTGGCAACTGTAGCAGCAGCGATTGATACAGACAAAATTGGTGTAGCTGCTCAGAACTGTGCTGACAAAGAAAAAGGGGCATATACAGGTGAAGTTTCAGCTGCGATGGTTGCTTCTACCGGTGCTAAATACGTGATCTTAGGGCACTCTGAAAGACGTTCTTATTATCATGAAACAGCCGAGATCCTGAAAACAAAAGTAAATCTTGCATTGGCCAACGGACTGACCCCAATCTTCTGTATTGGTGAAGTACTGGAAGAAAGAGAAGCCGGTAAACACTTTGAAGTAGTTGACGAACAGATCAAAGGTTCTTTATTTGAACTTTCTCCTGAAGATTTCAGCAAAATCGTTATCGCTTACGAACCTGTCTGGGCGATCGGAACAGGCAAAACAGCCACTGCTGACCAGGCTCAGGAGATCCATGCTCACATTCGTCAAACCATCGCTTCTAAGTATGAACAAACAATTGCAGACAACTGTTCTATCCTGTACGGCGGAAGTATGAATGCGGGAAATGCAAAAGAATTGGTTTCTAAGCCTGATGTAGACGGCGGTCTGATCGGTGGAGCTTCTTTATCTGTTGAAAACTTCCTGCCTATTATTGAAGCATTTTGACCATAAGGATATTTTTAATTAAACTTTTACGGGCAGACTAAGTCATATCCTTCGTCAATATGCTGGTCTGCTTGTTTTTTTGTTTAATTAACATGCTATTAAATTGATAAAAGTATGAGAAAAGTCCTATATAATTTATGGTTATTTTTATTTCTGGCCGGTGGAACCGGTTTGATGGCTCAAAATCTTAACCCGGAGAAAGTCACTATTTTTGATTCTCTGGAAGAATATAAGCCAGGCAAAGGAGATGTGATCGTTCATCAGACAGCAGCTATCCGGAATGTGGTAGGTGCCAGGGAATATGGCCCGAATGTAGAGAGAACGGATAACAGAACCTTTTTAAAAGTTCAGGGATACAGGGTCCAGGTTTTTTCCGGAAATAATCAAAGATTGTCTAAAGATGAAGCCTTCAAAAAAGAGAAAGAGGTGAATCAACAATTTCCGGATGTCCCAACCTATGTAACCTACAATGCACCTTTCTGGAGACTCCGGGTAGGAGATTATGGCTCCCATGAAGAGGCTTATTATATGTTACGCCAGTTAACAAATGCATTTCCTTCCTTTGGTAAAGAGATGTATATTGTCCGGGAAGAGGTGAAACTTCCTATCCATGAAGAGAATGGATATGACTATGAAACTAACTATGAAGAATAGTTATAAGATCTAATTGATTGATAAAGAATGAAAGAAGTAAATGAGGATATACTTCGCGAACGGAAAGAGATGGCTGACCATTACAGACATATCATCAGTCTGATCGGTGAGGATCCCGAACGTGAAGGATTAATTAAAACGCCGGAACGAGCAGCTAAAGCGTTACAATTTCTAACAAAAGGTTATCATGAAGACCCGGCAGAGGTATTGGCCTCTGCCATGTTCAAAGAAGAGGATTACAAGCAGATGGTGATTGTAAAAGATATTGACTTCTTTTCTTTATGTGAACATCATATTCTTCCTTTTTTTGGAAAAGTACATGTAGCCTATATTCCAAATAAATATATTACCGGACTAAGCAAAATACCCCGGATCGTAGATATTTATGCTCGCCGTTTACAGATCCAGGAACGCTTAACCCTTCAAATCAAGGAGTGTATACAAAAAACATTAGATCCCTTGGGAGTGATGGTCGTAGTGGAAGCACAACATATATGCATGCAGATGCGTGGTGTTGAAAAACAGAATTCATTAACTACCACTTCTGACTTCACCGGTTTCTTCCAACAGGCAAAAACCCGGGAAGAGTTTATGAATCTGATCAAGCATAATCGCTGATAAAGCGTTTCAACATACAAATAAATACCTTGCAGGCACAGGCCCTGTAAGGTATTTTTATTTCTATCCTACTCCATCTGAATATAGGCTCTATATTGAGTTTCCGGGTCCACCGGACAAAGAGCTAAATACCCCTTTTTTATTCTATCCTTTTCCCATACTAACGGATGATTCTTTTGAGCCTCTATATGTTGCCGGTAAGCAGATCCGTTTTCTCCTTCATACGTAATATAAAATTTACCTTTCGAGGCAGGCAAAACATTTTTCTCATAGAAGCAGGAGGCCAGCAATCCCATCGTATGACGCATATTTACTTCCACGCAGGGATGAATCCCTACCAGTCCATCCTCTCTTTTATAAAGCATCATATCCACTCCTAAATAGCCTGTATAATTATACGCATATACCTCCTCTAAGGCTTCTATAACATGTTCTTTTATACTCTGATAGGTCTCCTCCCCGATCTCATGATAAACCTGCTGCAAAAATTCCTTCTCTCCTCCCAAACAGTTCCCCTCATATGCTCCCTTTTCCCAGGTTTGAAATAGGGATAGCGCTCTATATTGGACATTCCCTTTTCCATCCGAATAAAACTCAAGTGCAAAATCCTGAATTTTATCCAAAGCCGGTTCTATACTTAAAAATTGCTGCTTTTTAAGGGTTCCTCTAATCCATTCGCTATCCTTGACAGACAATTTTCCATCTTTTATCCAAAGTAGCCCTCTACCTGATGAAGAATAAGGGGACTTGATAATTTGGGGGCTAAGTGTAAGGAGAGAAGTGACTTCTTCTTCCTTTGTAAAAACAGCAGGTAAAACAGGGAAGGAATAGGTTGGCAATTTCTTTTTAATTTTCTTCAATACCTCTATAGCAGCCATTCGCCCGGTAAGATACGTATATTCTTTTTTCCAGTCAGGAATCTGAAGCTGTTTGTTCAGACCTTTAAATTCATGAAGAACAGACGGGGTGAGTCCCCAGGGTTCAAATTGCAGGATCTCCCTATATCTGAAATGGGGTAATTCTTCCAGGCATATTAATTTGACATCCGGCCGGATAAACCCCGGCAATTCCCTGAAAAAAGATCTTTCTTCTTCCCGGTTGACCAGCACAACATCTCCCGGCTCACTATACCAGACAGGCAAAAAAGCCAGATCCTGCATCATCTTAGAAACCGTTTTGGAGGGTGTATAATTCACCTTTCCATGCAGGACAGCCGTTTCGTGACCCGGATTAAAGTAATGTAATTTATTCGCCATGTAGTAAGAACCTATATAAATAAAAGACACAGATTAATAACTAACCTGTGTCTTTTGATATACTTTATCTCTTATAAAAAGTTTATTCCAGATTTTCATCAATAGCTTCTATCTTCTTAATGATCAAAGCCATTTTATCTTTCAATTTATCAATCTTGCGTTCCATTTCTTTTACAAGACCACCACCGCCTTTTGAAGATATACTAAGAAAACCAATATTATTTTCATAAGTCTGAAGTTTATTTTTCATCCGGTCATAGGTACGCATCAACCTTTCCCGTTCACCATATAATTTCCCTTTCCCTTTTTCACCTCCGGCTATCTCATTGAGATTACTGCGGAAAGATTGCATTCTGCGTTCACTCTGATCTATTTTAAGACGATCGAACTGTTTATCCACAGCTTCATGGTACTCTTTATAAATTTTATCCTTTTCTCTGAAAGGAACAAATCCTACAGCGTTCCATTCGGCCATATATCCTTTTAAAGTAGTCAACGCTTCATCATGGGCCAGTGTTTCATCTAACTCATTGATTTTTTGGATTATTTCCCTTTTAGCGGTCAGGTTCCCCTGCTCAGCACCCTTCTGTGAAGATACATTTTTATTTTTCTGTTCAAAGAAATAATCACAGGCAGCAATAAAACGTTTCCAGACAGAATCAGAATGTTTACGGGCGACAGATCCTATGGTTTTCCATTCTTTTTGCAAAGCGATCATTTTCTCCGTTGTTTCTTTCCAATCCGTACTATCTTTCAAAGCTTCCGATTTTTCGCATAATGCTTTTTTAAGACTTAGCTTTTTCTCCATGTCTTCTTTTACAGATTT
>JAJQEE010000139.1:17663-22673 GCA_021201865.1 Tannerellaceae bacterium
TTTGTAATATTCACTTTTCTTATTAAAGTAAACATCACAAGCCGCCCGAAAACGTTCAAAAATCTTAACATTATGTTTTTTAGGAGCAAAACCAATGGTTTTCCACTTTTCCTGAAGAGCAATCACCTCTTTGTTTTTTGCTTCCCAATCTTTAAAGGTCTTTAATTGATTAAAATCAATCGCTTCAATTTCTTCACAAATAGCCGTTTTTGCTTCCAGATTATCCTGTTCCTTCGCTTTTAATGATTCGAAATGTTCCTGGTGACGTTTGTTAATCACAGTAGAAGCATTTTTAAACCGTGTCCAGATATCTTCCCGTAGATCCTTTGCCACCGGACCAATCTCACGCCACTGTTGGTGAAGCTTCTGTAACTGATGAAAAGCAGAGATCACATCCTGCTCCGTTTCGAGTTTTTCCACCGCCTCACATAACGTGGTTTTCAATTCCAGATTCTTCTTAAAGTCATAGTCCCGGAATTGATTATTGATCTTGATAATATCATAGAATTTCTCACTATAGATCTGATAGTTCTTCCAAAGTTCATTGGCATATTCCTGAGGAACGGCTTTGACCTCTTTCCATTTTTGTTGAATTTCTTTAAACTCGTTATAAAGTTTATTGAAATCATCCTGGCTATCGATAAGTGCTTTCAAACGATCTATTAACTGTAACTTTAAAGCATAATTAGCTGCTTTTTCCTGCTCTTCTTCCGCATGCTGAGCCGCACGTTTTTCTTTATAAGCCGTCAGAAGATCCTTGATTTTAGTTTCCGTCTCATCTTCCGGAGCAACAAAATCAGCCTCTTCCCCACCTTCTTCTATAAATGCCTTCTTCAATGCGTCCACTTCACTCCGGTGAATTTTATAATATGCCTGTTTAAGCGTTTCTACTTCGTTACGGGCAGCCTCCACCGGACCTTCTACTAAATCAGTCAGCTTAGAAAGAATTTCTTCTTTCGTCATCCTACCAGTTCCCGCAGGATTTGCAGTTTCCTCTGTTGCCTCTTCCGGTTGTTCTTCCGTAGCTTCAGTAACCGTTGGTTGAACTTCTTCCACTACTGTTTCCGCAGCAGGAGTTTCACTTTTTTCTTCAGCAGGCTCGTTTGATACTACAACTTCTGTGGTCTCTTCCGGAATTACTACCGGAGCTTTAGTCTCTTCTAATTTACCGGTTTCTTCAAGTGGCAAATTAGTTTCCTGGGTATCCTTCATATTCAAATGCATTTTTAAAAAGGATAATTTTATCCTAATATGGATCACAAATTAAACTAAATATTTTTTTATAACAACATGTAAAGCAAATATTTTTTCCACTTTATTGGTTTAAATACGATTGTAATCCACGAATAAAGAGTTAAAAACAGAGTTTTTCAGAAAAGAGGGACAAATAATTCGACTCTCATATAAAACAAAATCTCCGGAGAAAATATTCTCCGGAGATTTCAAATCTATTTTAATCAAATAAAGAATTATCCTAAGAATGAAATAAGTACACCTGCAGCAACGGCAGATCCAATCACTCCTGAAATGTTACTTGCCATACAATATTGCAAAACATGGTTTTTGGGATCATGCTTCAGTGCTATTTCATTCGCTACACGGGAAGCCATCGGAACCGCACTCAAGCCCGTAGCGCCGATCAACGGATTGATTTTCTTTTTAGTGAAAAGATTAAATAATTTCACCAGAAAAATACCACCTATTATAGAAAGTGCAAATGCGAGAAAACCACCTATAATAATACCGATCGTCGTAAAGTTTAAGAATGCTTCTGCGGTCATAGTAGCACCTACAGAAAGCCCTAAAAAGATAGTCGCGGTATTCATAATACTATTGGAAGCAGCATCAAACAGACGGAATGTATTAGTTCCTACCTCTTTTATCAAATTACCAAACATCAACATTCCGATCAATGGAACCGCACTTGGAACAAAAAGAGCTACTAATGTAGTGACTGCAATAGGGAAAATAATCTTCAGAGTCTGCATATTTTTAATTTCGACATCTGAAGGGTATTTCTTTTCCTGTTCTTTCATGTTTATCTTAAGTTCCTTTTTAGAACAGCATAAATTCACTACTAACGGAATGATTACAGGAACCAAAGCCATGTATGAATAAGCGGCAATAGCAATAGGACCTAACAAATGAGGAGCTAATTTAATTGTTGTAAAAATAGCCGTTGGTCCGTCCGCACCACCAATGATCCCTAAGGAACCTGCCTCCTGAGGAGTGAAACCCATCAGGATAGAAACTAAAAGCACAGTAAAAATACCTAACTGAGCTGCTGCACCAAAAATAGATAATCTGAGATTACGGAGCATAGGACCAAAGTCAGTCAATGCACCTACCCCCATAAAAATAATAGGAGGAAGAAAACCTGTCTTAATTAACATATAATAAACAAAGTTCATAATACCTAATTCATGCGCAATATCATGTAAAGGCATCTCCCAAATATTCTTCATCACCCCATGTATGTTTACCATACCATTTTCATCTGCCTGTACTACTCCCATTTCCCCTCCGGGAAAATTAGCCAATAATACACCAAAAGCGATCGGTATAAGCAATAAGGGTTCGTATTGTTTTTTAATGCCTAAATAGAGTAATACAAAGGCAATAAAATACATGACCAGAAACTGCGGTTCAGCAATAATATTACTGAACGCAGTCATCTCATACAAATTTTGAAATATCTCGTTCATTACTGGATAGTCATTAATACATCGTCCTCAGAAACAGCATCTCCCGGATTGACAAGAATAGCAGTCACAGTACCACCAAATTCCGCTCTTACAGCATTATAGGTTTTCATAGCTTCCACATAGCAAAGCACATCTCCTTCATTGACTATGTCACCCACTTTTACAGGTGCATCAGATGCATTTTTCACCAAAAAGAATTTTCCTTCCAACGGAGAAAGAACTTCTTCTCCACCACCTGCCGCAGGAGCTGGGGCAGCCACAGGAGCCGCTACAGGTGGAGCAGATGCTACCGGAGCATTTGCATTGTCTCCAAATGCAACTGTAACACGATAAGGCTGACCATTCACATCCACGGTTAAAACCTGTGGAGTAGTTGGGAGTCCTACCACAGCAGCAGGAGCCGCAGCAGGTTTGTTAGCTTCTTCTTTAGCCGCTCTCTTTTGAGCAACCTCAGCCTTAAATTCTACTTTGGCCTTACCGGAACGATACGCTTCATACTGAGCCGGATGCATGGCATATTCAAATAGCTCTTCGTCATCTTCACCTGTCTCCCACTGTTTTTCATTCATCAGCTTGCGATATTTATCCAGTGAATCCGGATAGTTAGACTGAGGATCCCCATCAAAGAATTCACGCCCTTCCGCTTTTGCTTTTTCAACAATTTCCGGAGCCAATGGTCCCGGAAGTCTGCCGGCTTTACCTAAGATCATATCCCAGATATCATCCGCGATCATACTCCAGCGTGCTTTTCCTTTTTCCATCTGCATCACATTCATCAACGCCAGATTCTTCACATATTGACTGAATGGAGTTACTAATGGAGGATACCCAACCCGTGGCCATACATAAGCTACCTCATCAAAGAGTTTGATCAACAACTGATCCTGGCTCATCAGAGGCTGGTTATTTTTCATCTTACCTTTGTTGATTGTCTCCAGGTTCTTTTCCAGGTCAGCCATCAAACTACCCATCATACCCCCAGGAAGACCCGGACCAATTAACAGCGAGTTCATCAGACGGTTTTTAGGACTAATATATAATCCTAAGAAATCATCCATAAATTCCTGAACCATACTGCGCACTTTCATATAGGCTTCCATATTGATTTCCGGAACCTGATATCCGGCATCTTTCAACATCGCCTGCACAGTCAGTAAATCCGCATGGCCTGTACCCCATGACAGCGGCTCCATACCTACGTCGATATAGTCACAACCAGCATCACACACTTCCAGAATAGAAGCTACGCTGAAACCAGGTCCTGCATGGCTGTGATACTGGATCACGATCTCCGGATGTTTTTCTTTGATATTTTTCACGATCTGACCCAATGAATAAGGACGGCCAATACCTGCCATATCTTTGATACAGATCTCATCAGCACCTAACTCAATCAACTCCAACGCCATTTTCGTATAATATTCTACTGTATGGATCGGTGAATGAGTGATACTTAAAGCACACTGGGAGATCATGCCGGCCGCTTTGGCATATTTGATAGACGGCGCAATGTTACGTACATCATTTAATCCGCAGAACGTGCGGGCAATATCCGTTCCCTGAGCTTTTTTTACTTTATAAAACAACTGACGTACATCATCCGGAACCGGACTCATACGTAAACCATTTAAGGCACGATCCAGCATGTGAGTTTGAATACCTGCATCATTAAAAGGTTGTGTCCAGTCACGTACGGCTTTATTGGGATTTTCTCCGAATAGTAAATTTACCTGTTCAAATCCCCCACCGTTTGTTTCCACACGGTCAAAACATCCCATTTCAATGATAGCAGGGGCTACTCTTACCAGTTGGTCTACTCTCGGAACATACTTTCCGGCTGATTGCCACATGTCTCTGAAGACCAAACTAAATTTGATTTCTCTTTTCATGATATTAATATGTATAGCTTATTTTTATAATTTTTCTATCTTCGTCACTTTACCTTTCCCTGCAGTCAAAATGCTGATCGCTGACACAATTGCAGCGGTTGTAGTGGAGGGCACTTCATTACCCTGTAGCGTGGTTGAAGACGCAGGAGACTGCTTTTTCACAATTACTTCTTCGGGAGCATATTTGTTGACCAAAACAATAAGTCCCTTACTTAAATTAATAACGAGTAAGAGGATTGCAAATACTGTGGTCATCCCGACTACCATTAACAATAGTCCAATCTGAATGTTTTCCATATTATAAATTTGAGGAGGGCCAGAGGGATTTTCGAAATAAAAATTCTCCGCCAAATTAAAAACAGACACAAAATTAATACATTTGCAAATAACAACCTAATACTTTTCTGTAAAAAAAA
>JAJQEE010000130.1 GCA_021201865.1 Tannerellaceae bacterium
GACCTGAACTATACATTTTTCGCTTCACTTCACGGGCCCAGTACTGAGTTTTCGATGGCTCACCAGCATAATTATATATATAGATCATATGTTGGATAGGTTGATTCCCATGTGCATATTGTCCCATATCCATCAAAGCCATCTCCGCCATTTCATGGATCACCCGGTTATAAGTCCCGACTTTAAATTCTGCCGGTTCCGTAAAAACTGAATCCAGTTTAGCTACAAAATTCTTATCTCCTTCCATCAGATCGATCAACCCTTGCACATCATGGAAAACAGACCAATGATAGTGCCAGGCAGAACCTTCCGTATAAGGTCCCCCCACTCGATCGGATCAAAATCTTCCAGCCATTTACCATCCTTATCACGTCCACGCATAAAACGGCTGACAGGATCATATACATTTTTATAATTGAATAACTGACGTTCAAAGATTGTTTTATACCACGGAGCATCCGCCATACGGGCTACCTGGAAGGCACAGAAATCATCATAACAGAACTCCAGCGTTTTAGCTACTGCTTCATGGTATTCAGGATAAGGAACATATCCGATCTTGAAATATTCCACCCATCCGTCACGTCCGGTAGAAGGTCCGAAAGGTCCCTTATTGGTAGCTTCATGCAACATCGCTTCCAGGGCTTTGTTCACATCAAAATCACGTAACCCTTTCACATAGGCATCTGCGATCAGAGAAGCAGCGTGGTTCCCCACCATACCTCCACTCTGTCCCGGAAAAGACCAGGAAGGTAACCAGCCGCTCTGGTCATAAGCATCTAACAGAGATTGTACATAACGCTGATGCATTTCCGGATGTAATAAAATATTCAAAGGGAATTGAGCACGGAAAGTATCCCAGAAACCATTATCCGTATACATATAGCCTGCATGTAACTTCCCGTCATAAGGACTATAATAAAAAGGCTCATCTTCCGCATTGAACTCATAGAACATACGTGGGAATAACATGGAACGGAAAAAACAGGAATAGAAAGTAGCTCGCTCCTCTTCCGTTCCCCCTTCCACTGCAATTTTTCCCAATTGTTTATTCCAGGCATCTCCCGCCAGTTTACGGGCCTCTTCGAGGGATTTTAATCCGGCAAGTTCTTTGGTATAATTCAATTCCGCCTGTTCAATACTAACAAAAGAAGAGATCACTTTCGCTTCCACCACAGCACCGGGTTCAAACTGAACATATGCTCCTACCCATTCGCCTAATGCTTCCCTACTATTTGGGAAAATATCCCCTTCCGCATTCTGCCAGGTTCCATAACTTTTAAAGGGCTGATTAAAGTAGATAACAAAGTAGTTCGCAAAACCTGCCGGAACAGAATTATTTGCATTTTTACAGAAACCTACAATTTTCCGTTCTTCCGGGTAGAAACGGACCATACTTCCTCTCATATTTGCATCCACAACTATATAAGTATCCTGATTTCCCGGAAAAGAATAACGCATGTAAACCCCTCTTTCCGTAGGAGACATCTCTGCATTAATTCCATTATCAAATCTGACCTGATAATAATGAGGTTTGGCAGTTTCATTGTCATGACTGAAGCGGGCCGCACGGCTGAACTGATCAACAACTAACTTACCGGTCACAGGCATTAACGAAAAAGCAGCATAGTCCCTCGTCCAGGAACTACATTGATGGGTTTGCCGGAATCCACGGATCGAATCTTTAAAATGTTGATAGATCCAGCCACTCCCATTGACTCCCGTTTGCGGAGTCCAGAAATTCATGCCCCAGGGCATAGCCGTGGTAGGATAGGTATTTCCACGGGTTAAGTCATGATGGGAATTTGTTCCCTGTAGTGTGTTTACATAGTCCACCCACTCTTTTTCCTGCGCCTGTGCCGGATCTGAAAAAAAGAGGTAACGATCAAAGTTCCAAAAAGTACAAATTTTTTTTCATTTACATTGAATTAAAATTGTTAGACCATCAGGATAATATTAATAGAATAGAATAATTAAATACATACCTCTAAACATCACTCTTCCTTCAAAGAACGATCACTTACCAGAGAAAAGACGGAGGGAAATCAGATATTTGTGTTTTTAGATTCTGTGCATAGAATTAGATTCTCTCACGATGGTGTGTTATCTCATGGTTTATAGTAAGAACGTTCCAGAATAGATTTACCCCCAACAAACAACTTCAATTAAATTTTCTTTAACATTCAGGAGGAATAAACTATTTACTATAGATATCTCCTCTCCGGCCCAATCAAAAAAACACGGGTAGTAAGATTAAAAAATAAAATGCAGGATAGAGGGGAAGGGATTGTCAGGGAAAGGTAAAATAAAAAATGGATGCCAGTCCTGAAAGAACTCCATCCATTTTTAACAGATGCAAACATAAGAAAAAAAATTAAATTAATTCCAATTAAAAATTCTCTTTTTTTTAAATAAACTATATTTTTATTGGTTCCGAAGTGAAATTAAATTAACTCTTCCTTATCTATCCTTTTTTATTTTAACTCAAAGAGATCTACTCACTATCAATAAATTAGCTACTGCCCGATTTATAAAAAACTATTTGACAAATAATTATTAAGCTATCCCATAGTTCTTTCAGAACAATTTCCTGTTTTAATATTAACAAACAACTAATAAACTAAAAACATCAAATAAAAACATCCTAATATGAGCGATCATAACTGAATTATCCTATTTCTAACCCAAAGTTTTCTAAAAAAGAAGTGTGTAAATCAATCACAAACCATAATAAAAATAATTTGTCTAACTCTAAATGATAAAATGCCTATGAGATGACCCTTTCTATTGTTAAAAAAGGTAAGGTAGAAATAAAATACCTATGCATATAGCCTAACAAAAATCCTATTTAATTTATTAACAAACTAATGTAACAAAGTCATGAAAAATAAACCTTTGTGCAATCTTTTATTATTAAAAAATCACCACACTGAGAAAATTATGAATGTGATGAGAATTTCCATATTCCTTCTTTTTCTTTGTGTATCGGTGGCATTTACGCAAAACACGGTAGTCGGTGTAGTCACTGACAATTTCGGAGATCCTATAATCGGTGCAAATATGATAGAAAAAGGAACCACCAACGGTACGATCACGGATTTTGACGGGAATTACAGCATAACAGTACCACAGGGAGCTACTTTGCAGGTTTCTTATATCGGTTATCTGACCAAGGAAGTAACGGTTGGCACTCAAAAAGTGATTAACATCACTTTAGTCGAAGACAGTCAGGCATTAGACGAAGTCGTAGTAGTGGGGTACGGTACGATGAAAAAATCAGACGTCACCGGTTCCATCTCTGTTACAGATGCAAAAGATATTCTGAAACAACAATCTTTCAGTGCGCTGGATGGATTAAAAGGAAAAGCAGCAGGAGTTAACATCTATACCAATTCAGGTCAGCCCGGAGGGAAAAACCGGGTTACGATCCGTGGTATCGGAACCATTAATTCGAAATCTGACCCTTTGTATGTAGTGGACGGGGTGGTAATGGAAGACTTTAAATATCTGAATCCAAACGACATTGAACGGATTGAAGTCTTGAAAGATGCCTCTTCTGCAGCTATCTACGGTGCCCGTGGTGCGAATGGGGTGATCATGGTAACAACCAAACGGGGGTTAAAAGGAGAAGGAACCAGTATTACCTATGACGGTTCTGTCAGTGTAAGCCAGGTAGCCCGTTATATGGATGTGATGAATGCTGCAGAATGGATGAAAGCCTTCTCACAGGCAATAGACAATCATAACAAATGGTTTGCCGCATCAGAAGCAGATAAACGGTCGACAGATCTATCCACCTATTTTAATGATTCCCGGTTATTCAGACCAGACGGCACACCTATCTATGACACAGACTGGCAACGGGAAGCAACCCGTACGGCAATCTCTCACAATCATCAGATCAATATTCAACAAGGGGGTCCGAATTCATCCGTGGGAGCATTCCTGAACTTTACAGATCAACAGGGTATTATGCTGAACTCCTATCTGAAACGTCTGAATGCCAAATTAGCCTATGATGCCAAACCCACCAAATATTTATCAACTGCCATCAACCTATTGGTGAATCATACCTGGGGAAATGTAGCAGAAGAAACCGGAGGGCATCAGATGCCCCGTCGTACCATGATTGAAATGGTACCCTGGTTACCAGTAAAACTGGACGAGGAATGGACCAATTCCGATACAGGAGGCCAGGGTCTTGAAGGGATGGCTAATCCGGTACATGTACTGGAAACTCAACAAAGAATGGAATATAAGACCCAGATATTCAGAAATGCAGCATTTACATTCCACTTAGCAAAAGGGTTAGATCTGAAAACTCAGTTTGGTATTGATTCCTACCTCAACAGAAACAGATATTATTCTCCTACAGACCTGAAAAATATCTCCTTTCCCGATGGAGAAGCTAATTTTTACAATTACGACACCTACTACTGGCAGGAAGAAACGTACCTGACCTATCATACCACCATAGGTAAACATCGTATCAATGCCATGGCAGGTCTCTCCTGGCAGGAAAGAGTATATAGAAGGAATCGAAGCAGAGCGGATGGATTTGCGGATGATTTCTCCGGATATGACAATATGGGTGCCGGAACAGTTCTACAAAAACCTGAATCCGAATACCAACGCTGGGCCATGAACTCCTATTTTGTCAGAGGAGCTTACACCTATAACGATAAATACTCAGCAACCCTTACAGCCCGTATTGATGGTTCATCTAAATTCGGTGATAACAATAAATATTCATTCTTCCCCTCTGCCGGCCTGGCATGGATTACCTCCAGTGAAGGATTTATGGAAGACCTTACAGCAATTGACCAGTTGAAGTTCCATACCAGTTACGGTGTAACCGGAAACAGCGAATTCGATGTATACAAATCCCTGGCAAATGTAAAATCCGGAACTGTATTGATCAATGGTTCCCTGGAATCAGGAAGTTATACGGAGCGTCTGGCAAATCCTGACCTGAAATGGGAAAGAACAGGCATGTGGGATATAGGTTTCAATCTGAACATGTTCGGAAACCGCCTGAATTTTGATGTTTCTTATTATTATAAGTTGACAAAGGATCTGCTGCTGGACCGCCCTGTACCTTATAGTACCGGATATAAATCAGTAATTGATAACATCGGACAGGTAAAAAATACAGGTATGGATTTCATGATCAATACGATCAATATGGATACGAAAGATTTTGGATGGAGCTCCTCTCTGAACTTCAACTATAATAAAAACATAATCATGAAGTTGGGAGAAAATGATGAAGATATTCTGATGGCTCCCTCATTCATTTCCGGAGAAAATACAATTTTACGGGTAGGAGAATCATTAGGTACTTTCTGGGGATACAAAAACTATGGTGTCTGGACCGAAGCTGAAGCTGAACAAGCAAAAGCAGCCGGATACTCTGTGGGACAGGCAAAGATCTCAGATGAAAAAATGATCATTGGAAATGCTCTTCCTGATATCACCGGTAGTTTTATCAACAATTTAAGATACAAGAACTTCGATTTCACACTGGATCTGCAATTTGTGTTAGGTTCTGAAATTCTGCAACAATACCTACACTCCACAGAAGATCGCTTTGGAAAAGCAAATGGATTAGCCACTATTCTGGACGGGTATAACGGAAGTAATCCGGGAACGATGATCCAGGCAATCCGGAACGACGGTTACTTTCCGGATGGTCACTGGTCGGATGTCAACTCACATTGGGTAGCAAACGGATCTTATTTGCGTGCGAATCTGATCCAGTTAGGCTATACTTTTGATCAGAGCGTATTAGATAAACTGAAAATTGCTGCTCTACGGGTAAACTTCAGTGTAAACAATGCCTTCCTGATCTGTTCAAAAGACTTCAAAGGATATGATCCGGAAGGAACCAGTAATGATGACCACAACGGACAAAACATTTTCTTCTTCCAATATCCGAAACCAAGAACATACACATTAGGACTGAATGTTACATTTTAATAATTGAAGGAGATACAGAAATGAAAAAAATATTTTTAGGATTCACTTGTTTAGCATTCGTAGGTTTATCTACTGCATGTCACGAGTTTTTAGAAGAAAATCCCAAAACAGATATTACGGCCGGTCAATATTTCAGCTATCCTACGCATGCCCATGCCGCCGTTAACCATTTGTATAGAAACGGATTTATTGAAGCATGGGACGCAGGAGTATATAGAGGTGCAGATGCCATGTTAGGGAATTATCTATCCGGTCTGTATGATAATGAATATGCCGGACAGGAAGCGTTCATTCAATACAGCCTTACCCTGACACTCAACCCGCAAAACATGAATAGTAAAACCGGAGAGGTTTGGGAAAGAGGATACAAAGGGGTTGCCCGGGCCAATACTGCGATTAAATATATTCCTGATACACCCGGATTAACAGAAAGCGAAATAAATTCTTTAGTAGCACAGGCTAAATTTTTCCGGGCGCTTAATTATTTTTATCTGACTAAACATTTTGGTGCTATCCCCCTGATATTAGAGCCTTATGAATCCCTGGAAGATCTATATGTAGAAAGGACACCGGTAGCGACTATCTATAGTCAGATCATTACCGACCTGACAGATGCGATCCAATCAGGTTCTCTTAACAATGAAACATTTGTAAAGAACGGTTATCGCATCACATTAGGAACTGCTCAAACACTTCTCGCACACGTCTATATGCAAATGACCGGATCCCCGTTGAATGACGAATCCGCTTTTGCCAAAGCTGCGGAAATGGCCAGAACAGTCATCCGGGATACCCCTTATTCTTTGACTACCCATGATGACTTCGGAAAAGGAAGTGCTTATAATAAACTTCGTACGATCGACAATCTGGATGAAATTATTTATGCCAGAGAAGCAGATGCAACCCACTCCAGTGCAACCAGCTGGACCCAAATTGCATTTCCGGGAAATAAACTGTTACCTGTGATGCAATTCTCTATTGCTAATCAGGCATATCGCCCCTCTGCTGTTATTTTGGGAGCTTATCATGCTGACAAAGATCTGCGTATCCAGGAAAAACAATTTTTCTTCACAGAATTCGAATATACAGATGCGAATGGGATAACTCAGGTGGAACCACTCGGGCAAACAGCTCCTTATCACTTCTATAATGAAGAAGCTACCTTGGTAACCGGTAGAAGCAGTAAAGACCGGTATGTCTACAGGTATGCAGAAGTGCTGTTAATCGCAGCAGAAGCAATTGCCCGAACAGAAGGCGTCACCAGTGAAGCGATTGGTTATCTGGCAGATGTACGTGGAAGAGCATATTATGGAGACAGAGAAGCAGCCCTCTCTGAATTACAAAGTATCACTGGTACCTCTCAGTTTATTGAAGAGGTATGGAAAGAACGTGTTCGTGAATTAGTATACGATTTCAGACTATGGGACGATGTTCAACGTACCGGTAAATATCCGGTAAGTGCAAGTAATGGAGACATTACATTCCGGGATGTCATAGGAGCACAAAACCCACGAGGAGCGACATTTGAAGCAAAACATCTGCTGTGGCCCCTTCCAGTTAGTGAAATGCAAAGAAATCCGGCGTTAGGAACCGACAATAATGGATATTAATAGGGAATAGTCATTACTATATTCAAAAAATAAATCGTTAGTTCAAAACCTGACTATTTTTTACAACCGTTAGTGCTAATTAAGTTGCCTGGATAGGTTTTAACAAACCTGATCCGGGCAATCTTTATTTTATTCTTATCTTTGCAACCGTAAACCCTTGGCATAGAACAATGAAAAAAAGCGATCCCCCTTTTTCGATATCTGTTATCGATCCATATCAGTGCTCTTTTCCTGTTTTTTATCCTGCGGTTGTTCTTTTACTGGAGCAATCTGGATAAAATAAACAGTACCGAAATAAGTCCGCAGCTATTGACCAAAGCAATTGGGAAAGGATTGGTGTTTGATAATGTTATTGCCTGTTATATATTGGTACTCCCACTGGTATTCCTGCCCATTCTGTCTATTCAGGCAAAATGGATCAAACCTGCGGTCAAAGTAACAAACATCTATTTTATCACTCTTTATACCCTTTTGTTTGGTTTTACCATCGCCAATATTCCCTATTTTAATTACTCTTTTACTCATCTGAGTGCTTCTGTACTCCAATGGTTTAAATTTGGGAATGACACAGCCGGAATGATCTTTCAGGAACAGCAGTTTCTTCTCTATCTTATTGTTTTCTTTGTGATAGCCTTCCTTTTCTTCGCCTGGAATAAGTATCTATATAAAAGGATCAGCCGGATTGAGTTTGTACAGGAAAAAATGAAGTTCCGGTTATTTGTCCCGGTGCTGCTGATCCTTTGGTCTGCCTGCTTTATTGGTATCCGGGGAGGATGGGAAAGATACCCGATCCGGCCGGGAGCCGCCTACATTTCAAATAATGCTTTCTATAATCAGTTAGGTATTAATCCCATGTTTTTCTTTATCAAAAGTTGTTCTTACCAGAAAAAACAAAAACCATCTGGAAGGGGTATTAACGACAGAAGAAGCGATTCAAAATACCCGCCAATTATTAGGAATCAACACGAATACCTCTGAAGGCTCTCCTATCCGGCGATCCATACCAGCAGAAAAAGAGTCCCTGAAAAAAACGTAATCGTGATCTTAATGGAATCCATGGCATCCGGCTTTCCGGACTATACCTGGGAGGGAAAAAACTAATGCCCTACCTGAACCAGCTCAGAGAAGAATCTTATTATTTCGAAAATATCTATTCTGCCGGGATACACACCAATAACGGCATTGTCGCTTCATTATACGGATATCCGGCTTTCTTTGAACGCCCCATGATGCCAACAGAGATTATCTATCATACAGGTCTGCCGGTAAACCTAAAAGAACAGGGATATGAAACCCTTTTCTTCCTGACAGGTAATCCGAATTATGACAATATGAATCAGTTTTTATTAGGGAACGGATTTAACCGGATCTATTCCCAGTATGACTATCCCAAAGAGGAAGTGGTCAATAATTTCGGAGTATCGGATCAATATCTTTTTGAATACGGATTAGAGATCCTGGATAAAACCAGCAGGACCGGAGAACCATTTCTCGCCACTTTTCTGACCGTCAGCAATCATCCTCCTTTAATCATACCGGAGAAATTTAAAGAAAAAGGGAGAAGCGACCAGGAATCCATCCTTTCCTATGTAGATTCTACGATCGAATATTTTATAGAAAACGCAAAGAAAAAAGACTGGTTTGAAAATACCCTATTCATATTAGTAGGAGACCATGGAAAAATAATCGGAGAGCAGCCTTATGAAATGTCGCTGACCTACAATCACGCACCTCTTCTTTTTTATTCTTCAGAAATACAAAAGAATCCCCGGAAATTTGACCAGACAGGATTACAGATAGACATCTATCCCTCCATCATGGAGCTATTAAACATCTCTTATACGAACAACAGTCTGGGAGAAAGCCTGTTTTCCCATGAACGCCCTTTTGGTTATTTCGTATCAGATACACATGTAGGATGTCTGGATAAAGAGTTATTCTATACATATAACCCCCATACAAAAGATGAACGGTTATATCATTACAAAGAAAACAGTAGAGAAGACCTCCTGGAAACTTATCCGGAAAAAGCAAAAGAAATGAAAAAATACGCCGTCTCTATGCTGATCACTTCTGATCATATCATTCAAAAGGGTTTGAGTGGTTCAAAAGAGTAGTAGCTTTTTCATAACATCTTCCAGGTTCCATAGATATGACAAGGATTCCCACTTAGTTTATAAGTTAACCATACAAAAGCCGTATCAGGCTTGCATATGAATCATAATTCCCCCTAATCCATTCCCTTAGCTACACACCAGTCATGCACAGAAAAGAATTAAGTCCTGCAAGGACGTCACATATTAGCCTGGGACGCAAGTCCCAGGTCCAGATATAATAGATATGAAGTGCTGAAAGTACGTTATAATAGAGACAAAATCGTCTCTTTATAAAAAGAAGGGTGTACCTACAGCACACCCCAAGATGGGGCATTGGCTACCTGGGACTTGCGTCCCAGGCTAACATGTGATGTCCTTTCAGGACTCAACAAATCTCTTTTTATAATACACCTTCTTAATTAATCTTTCAGCCACTTATCCAGCCAGCGGAAAAATACCCGCTGGAATAAGATCCCATTCTGAGGTCTTGCAATCCAGTGGTTCTCATCCGGATAAATTAAAAGTTCAGCAGGGATTCCTCTCAGTTTGGCAGCATTGAAAGCACTCATCCCCTGCGAAGCAAGGATACGGTAATCCAGTTCTCCATGAGTCACCAGAATCGGCGTATCCCATTTATCCACAAAACGGTGAGGTGAATTTGCAAACGTACGCTGAGCGACCGGATTGGATTTATCCCAATACGGACCACCCATATCCCAGTTGGCAAACCACATCTCTTCTGTTTCCAGATATTGCTGTTCCATATTAAAAATACCGGCATGCGCAACAAATGCTTTAAAACGCTTCTGATGGTTACCGGCCATCCAGAACACAGAGAAACCTCCATAGCTGGCACCCACAGCACCCAGCCTGTTTTCATCCACATAAGGCTCTTTGGCCACATCATCGATCGCAGCAAAATAATCTTTCATATTCTGCCCGCCATAATCCCCGCTGATCTGTTCCAGCCATTCCTGGCCAAAACCAGGTAACCCACGGCGGTTCGGAGCCACAATAATATAATCATTCGCTGCCATGATCTGGAAATTCCAGCGGAAGCTCCAATATTGACTCACTGTGCTTTGAGGTCCTCCCTGACAATAAAGCAGAGCCGGATATTTTTTATTCGGATCAAAATTAGGCGGATAAACCACCCAGACCAACATCTGTTTACCATCCGTCGTTTTCACCCACCGTGGAACAGATTTACCCACTGTCAACTGATCCTCAATTGCTTTGTTCTCAAAACTAATCTCAGTAGCCTCCCCGGTCTGTGGATTTACCGCAAACAACTCCGTCGGACGCTCCATAGACTGGCGCAAAGCAACCATATTTCCGTTCACGGCGTGCATACCTACATAATTATACTGTCCACTGGTGATCTGGCGAATCTCTTTATCCATATTTATCTCCCAGATATGAGTGACAGCCTCCTTACAGGCAATGAAATAAAAAGAACGGCTATCCGGCAACCACTGGAAAGCATCTACATTATAATCAAATGCTTCTGTCATATATTGTCTCTCTCCGGTAGAAAGATCTGCAACGAACAAACGGTGCTTATCTGACTCATACCCATCACGCTCCTGACTGATCCACGCAATATATTTTCCATCCGGAGAAAAAGAGGGATGCGTATCATACCCCATCATTCCTTCGGAAATATTAATAGTCTGTTTCGTTTCCAGATCATATATATAAATATCGGAATTGGTTGAGATACTATACTCCAGACCTGTTTTTTGCGGGAAGCATAGGCGACCTTCTTCCCGTCCGGGCTCCAGGAGAAATCCTCGACCCCATTGAAAGGCTTCATCGGACATTCATATGGCTCTCCGGCCATAATATCCGTCGCTTCACCCATCATCCGGCCGTCAAAAGAGGCAATAAAAGGATGAGGAATTGTCTCCACCCATTCATCCCAGTGCTTATACATCAGGTCATCCACTATACGTCCGGTCGCTTTGGGAAGGTCCGGATACACATCTACCGTACACTGCCCATATTTAATATCCGCAAAGAAAAGAACCTTAGTTTCATCCGGAGAAAGAAGGAAACCATTCATCCCCCCCCTTCATAACGACTCACTTTCCGGCGATTATTTCCATCTGCATCCATGATCCAGATCTGCGAACTCCCCCCTTCATTGGAAAGAAAAGCGATCTCTTTCCCTCCGTTGATCCATACAGCATTCTGCTCACTCTGTGGAGTATGAGTGATCTGCTTTTTGTCACTTCCATCCGGGTTCATTACAAAAAGCTCCCGGTTACCTCTGTTCTGTTCAATACTCATAAAGGTCACTCCATAAAGTACTTTAGAACCATCCGGTGATAGTTGAGGGTCACTTACACGTGCCATGCTATACAGCACTTCCGGGGTCAGGACCCCGTTTGGCACCTTCACTTCCGAACGCCCGATAAGAGGAGCCGAATCCTCAGCCTGTTTAGCCTCCTGAGTGCAGGCCCCTAATAATACGGATGTTGCCATAATCATTGTTGCGATAGATTTATTCATCTGCGTTAAAATATATTAGAATCTAAGTGCGAAATTAGCAAATAATATTTATATCTTTGCTCCATTAATTTAAGAACTGAATAGTATGAACAAGATTTGGTTATTTGGAGCTGCATTAAGCATGGTTTTAGCTTTCGGCTCATGTAAACCTAAACAGAGTGCGTATAAGGCTGCATACGAACAGGCCAAAGAAAAAGAATCCACT
This sequence comes from Tannerellaceae bacterium, assembly GCA_021201865.1. Lineage (GTDB taxonomy): Bacteria > Bacteroidota > Bacteroidia > Bacteroidales > Tannerellaceae > UBA4116. Next base: position 12,405 of record JAJQEE010000130.1, read on the forward strand.
GCCCCGGTAGAAGTATTTGAAGAGGAAGAGGTAGTGACAGTTTCTAAACCAAAGACATCATCTGATGAACCAACCCGCCAGGAAAAAATTAAACCTGCACAGGGAGAAGACGCGGACGGATTAAGACGTTTCAGTGTAGTGATCGGTAGTTTCAAAAACAGAACCAATGCCTATTCTTTAAAAGAGCGCATGCAGGGAGAAGGTTATAATGCATTGTTAGGAGAAAATGAGGAAGGCATGTTACGGGTGATCGTAAGTAGCTTCGATGATAAATCCGATGCAGTAGACAGCCGCGAAAGAATCAAATCAAAATATGCTCCGAACTTCCAGGACGCATGGATCCTGGAAAGACAATATTGATAATGGGAAATTAATAATTTAGATATCAGGAAAAGCCGGTTCTTTTTGGAATCGGCTTTCTTATTTAAAATAATCTTTGTTTTTCTTTTGGGATTATTTCCATAAATGATCTTACCGGGCAACTCTCTTTTTATATTCTTTTCAAAGTCTTTAATTGCATCCTGTCAGAAAAAACCTACCTTTGTCTGAGAAGCCGGAAGACAAAATACCAATGAAACCACACACAGACGACATTTTTCTGCTACGTAAATTAAAAGCTGGGGATGAAAGTATATTCAAATATATTTTCGAAACCTATTTTACCCCTCTCTGTCGTTTCATTTTCCTGTATATAAAAGATAAGGACATCGTAGAAGACATTGTGCTGGATATGTATGCTCATCTCTGGGAAAAAAGAGAGCAACTTGATATCCGGATTTCGATCAAAGCCTATCTGTTCCAATCAGTTAAAAACCGGGCATTCAATTATATCCGGGACAATGAACGGATGTTCACTACCCCGGATATGCTTCTGTTTGACCAATCAGAAGAAAACTACACCGTTGAACTGAATGAACTGGAAGTGTTAATACAGGAAGCAATCCAGGCACTTCCTGAAAAATGCAGGGAAGTATTCCGGAGAAGCCGTGTAGACTATCAAAGTAATAAAGAGATCGCAGAAGCGATGAACATTTCTACCAAGACAGTGGAAAGCCAGATTACCAAAGCATTAAAACATATCCGGGAGTATCTTGGAAGCTCCTATCACTACCTCTGGTAAAAAAAATCAAAAAAAATTTCATATAGCGTCAGGGTTCAGGCTCTCGTACGTGTCTAAAGGAAAAGAAGCACAAAAAAATGAAGATACCGATTCCATGGCGATTAATTATCCGGCATTTAAAGGGAGAAAACACACCTGAAAATGAAATGTTATTCCAACAGTGGATGACCACGGATGAAAACCGGATGCTGTTCGACGAAATAGAGATCCTGTGGAAAAACATACAGGAAGAAGTTTCTGTCTATGATCCGGATATGACAAAAGGATGGAAAGAACTGCAATCCCGGCTGAATGAAAAAACAACCAAGAAAAAAGTTCTGTCTCCCTTATTTATGCGTGTAGCCTCCATGGCAGCAGGTATCCTCCTTCTGCTGGGCATTACTTTTCTATATACTATTCACTCACAGGAGAACGAACGGCAGACCTATTCCATTATGAACGGTAAATCCCATCTGACCCTGCCCGACGGAACGACGGTCTGGTTGAACGCCGGAACAACAGTCAGTTATGCAGATGCCTTTGCCAAAAACCGGATCCTGAAATTAAACGGCGAGGCTTCTTTCCAGGTTACAAAAGATGCGCGCCATCCGTTTATAGTAGAAACATCCGGCATCCAGGTGAAAGTGCATGGGACTTCATTCAATGTAGAGGCGTATGAAGAGGAGGAATATGTTTCCGTCATACTGGAATCCGGTTCGGTCTCTATTCTCTATAACGACCGGGAATCATTTCTGGAGCCGGGAGAGATGGCCCGTTACCATAAAAAAGAACAAACACTCAACATTGACCATGCGGATCTGAGTCTGGCGATGTTCTGGGCAAACGAGTCGGTCTATTTCAAAAGTGAATCCCTACGGCATATCTGCAAATACCTTGAAAAATGGTACCGGATTCAAATTGAAGTGGATCCGGACATAGCAGATACGCAACAATATACATTTACGATCAAAGACGATTCACTCGAAGCAATTCTCCGGATCATGTCCAAGATCAATCCGATCACCTATTCATTTGAAGATGAAAATCATGTAAAAATAATGAAAGTAAACCCTTAAAAGAAAAGGCCCATGAAATAACCCACTCCGTAAAAACAGGAAAGGCATAATTCAGAATTATGCCCTCCGCAGGGAATGTATTCCCCTCATTTTAGAAAACCGGTGAAATGTAAAAGTTGGCGCTTGATCACACACACCGATTCTTAACCTAATAATTAATACAAATGTATGAAAAAAAGAATTTATTCCTACAAACAACCTAAGTAAGTTACTTTTGATTGTCACGCTGATATTCAGCTCTTTTCAAATCAATGCCCAGGAAAAAATCACACTTTCCTTTTCCAATATATCTTTAGAGGAGGCCATCCGGCAAATCGAAGCGGCCGGCAGATACACCTTCTTTTATGATGTGAACCAAACAGACCTGAAACAAAAAGTTTCATTGCAGGCCAAAGATGAGTCTTTAGAAAAAGCCATTCAGAGCATGCTTTCTTCAACGAACCTGACCTTCGAGATCGAAGGTCGCCAGATCGCTTTGATCAATAAACAGACAACAATCGCTCCAGGCAGCCGGTCTAAAAAATCACCGGGGTGATCAAAGATGAACAGGGATATGAAATGATTGGAGTCAGTGTTTCCGTAAAAAAACACCACCACCGGAACAGTAACCGATATGGATGGAGGGTTCAGTCTGGACGTTCCTGAAAATGCCCAATTATTGATTTCCTATGTGGGATATATCTCACAGGAAATTTCCGTATCCGGAAAAACAACATTCAACATCATCCTGAAAGAAAATTCACTGGCATTAAGTGAAGTGGTTGTCGTGGGATATGCCTCCCGGAAAGTAGAGGACATCACCGGAGCGGTTTCCAACATCCGTGCCGACAAAACCAACATCGGGGGAGCTTCCACATCGGTTGATCAGATGTTGTCAGGAAGAGTATCCGGTATACAGTTCAAACAAAACACTTCACAACCAGGTGGTGGAGGAAAGACTATCATCCGTGGCCGTAACTCCCTGTTTCTGAAAACAGATCCATTATACGTAGTAGACGGTTTTGTGATCAACACACCTTCCACCCCCGACAATGGTTCTTCTTTCTCTGCTCCGGACCGGGACCCACTGAATTCCATCAACCCTAATGACATCGAAAGCATTGCCGTTCTAAAAGATGCTGCAGCTACTGCTATTTACGGTGCACAGGGATCGAATGGGGTGATCATCATCACCACCAAACGGGGGAAACAGGGACAGATGAAATTTTCCTATGACGGATATTTAGGCGTGCAGACCACAGCCAAAACATTTGATATCCTGAATGCACAGGAATACATGAAATTAGGAAATGAAATGGGACAGACCACTTTCTCTGACGAAGAGATCAGAAACGCAAAAACAACAGACTGGTTTGACATGGTGACCCGCACAGGTTTTATTCAGAATCACAATATGAGCCTTTCCGGCGGATCGGAAAATTTCCGCTACTATTTCTCACTGGGCTATTACAATATGAAAGGGATTGTGGATAACACCGGAATGGATCGTTTCACCGGACGTAGCAACATCGAATATAAGAAAGATAAATTCCTGTTCAGTTCAAACATCTTTGCTACGCAGATGAAAGACACCAACCAGCCGACTGAAGGAGGAACCCGGAACTCTGTGATCTCCTCCGCCCTGGCATTCGCCCCGAATATGACAGTCAGAGATGAGAACGGAATCTATTCAAAGGACCCGAACAACGACTTCATTGCCAACCCGGTTTCCTTGTTAGACATTGATGACAGGATTATTACCGACAAACTGAATTTCAGTGCCAGTGCCTCCTACGAAGTTCTTCCCGGATTAAAACCGGAGATCAAGATGACCTATGACATTCAGAATGCCAACCGTCGTTTTTACGTACCCTCCACTACAGCCTATAACGGGAATTTTACCCATGGAGGAACCGGTAGCCAGAACTCGATGCGCAGCACCGGATTGTTATTGAATGGCCTGCTTCACTACGATGCTACTTTTAATGAAAAACATCATGTGACCGGATTATTAGGGTATGAGTATTATGCACGCGAAAACAACTATTTCCGTGCGGAAAATTCAGGATTCGGGACAGATGCTACCGGACAATATAATCTTGGAGGAGGAAATGCACCGGTGATCGATTCGGAAAGAAATGACAGAAAAGATATCTCCGGATTCGGTCGTGTGGACTATAGCTATGACGACAAATACCTGGCAACTGTGACCCTTCGCCGGGACGGATCTTCAGTTTTTGGCTCTAACAATAAATTTGCCTATTTCCCCGGTATATCGGTAGGATGGAGAATGGATAAAGAAAGCTTCATCGAAGACCGATTCGACTCCATAGACCTGTTTAAATTACGTGTAGGTTACGGTCAGTCTGGTAACTCCGGAATCGACCCTTACCAATCCCTTAGCAAATACAACATGACCAGCAATGGAGTGATCGGCCAGGGAGAACTGGTAGGTGCTACCCTGACCCGATTCAAAGACAATCCGGACCTAAAATGGGAAACTACTTCCCAGATCAATATCGGGATAGATTATGGAATCAAAAGCCGTTTCAACGGTAACCTGGATTTCTTCGTAAAAAAACACAAAAGATATGCTGGTACAGGTATCGCAGTCTCCTATGACCGGACATAGCTACCAGTGGCAGAATGCAGCATCCATGCGTGTATGGGGTATTGAATACAGCCTGAATTCCACCAACATCCAGACAAAGGATTTCCAGTGGGATACCTCTTTGAACATCTCATGGACAGATAATAAGATCACAGACTATCAGATTGAAGACGAAAGTTCCATCGCTTCCCTCAACTCGATCGGTATCATTAAAGGAAAACGCACCAACTCTTATTACACCTATGAGATCGCTGGAATTGATCCGAACTCCGGTTCTTATCAGTATGTTGATCAAAACGGGGACAGCCAGATCACAGTGGATGACCGCACCATTCTGGGAACACCGGATCCACGGGTGGTGATCGGATTGGGAAATACCTTCCGTATTAAAAATATAAGCGTAGACTTCTTCTTTAATAGTAATCTTGGTAACCGTCTGTATAACTGGACAGCTGCCTCCTACACCCTGCCCAATTCAACGTCTATCAGTAACTACTTCAGGGAAACATTGAACTATTGGACTCCCACAAACACAAATACAGATGTAGCTGCTAACCGGGCACACGGGAACGGAAATTCTCTTTACAACTCACGCTGGATTGAAGACGCATGGTTCATCCGCCTGCAAAACCTGACCCTGTCCTACAACCTGGCAGCCATTCCGGGAGTAAGTAAAATATTCCCGGTTGCCAAGATCTATGCACAGGCTCAAAATCTGTTTGTGATCACTCCCTATTCAGGTCTGGATCCTGAGGCAGCCAACAATTCCTATCGTCCGGCAGAGGAAAACCTTCCGGCATTCCTCCCTGGTAGTGTAGACATGAATGCTTATCCTCCGGCCAGAACATTTACTGTAGGTATTAATTTCAGTTTCTAATTCATTAAAGAATAATCATATGTTACGATATAAATCAATTTTAAAATCACTTCTGATTACATGTTGCATCGGCATCGCAGGAATTTCCTGCTCTGAATCCATACTGGATGAATCCCTTTACAGTCAAATCGGAGATGGAAACCTAAGCGAACAGGAAGGAGCCAGACTCCTCACAGATGGTATCTATGGATATGTACAATATTTCAGCTATTTCGGTGGTAACAACTGGCCGATGAACGTCAGTTCCAATTCTGATGATTTTTTCTGTAGCTGGGGTGGAACACCTGACACAGGCTGGGGAGGTGCTCAAAACTTCCTGAATATGGATGCCGGTCATTCCATGGCACAAACCAACTGGGATAATGTCTATCTGGTAATTTCACAGGCCAATGAGGTCATCTCCAAATATGAACACTCCACAGACGAAAAAATACAGAGTTATCTGAAAGAGGCCCGTTTCTGGAGAGTCTATGCGTATGATAAACTCTATCACCTGTATGGGACAGTACCTTTGGTTACCGGAAAAGAAGATATCAGTAACGGGATCGCACGAGCCACAAAGGAAGAGATGGAATCTTTTATCGAAACAGAATATAAAGCGGTGGAATCCCTTCCTGACACCTATCCAAACACAGACTATGGCCGTCCTACTTCCTGGGCAGCCAAAGCCTCTGCCGCACGTTATTACCTGAATAAGAAAGACTGGGCAAAAGCATCTGAACTGGCTCTCGATGTCATTCAGAACGGGAACTTCAAATTAGTTGATTACCAGGATATTTTCTCATCCAATCAAAACAACGAAACCATCCTTGCCATCAACCATATTGCTAAAGCAGGCAGAGGAAACAAATATGTAGCTTTGGCACTGGAGGCCTCTTTAAGAGAAGCATTAGGCATTGAAGGCGTGTCAGCATCTAATGGCTATGGCATGTCTACCCCGTTTTTCCGGACATTTGACCCGGCAGATAAACGGATCGAGAAATATGATCCGGTGACCGGAAAAGGGATCTTAGTATCGGGAATTATTTATCAGGCTGATGGAACACCGCTCTATGGAACAGTAGAGCAGCCTAAAACAGTAGAAGAACAACTGGAGCGGGTGATCACGTTCAAATGGGAAGTGCAACAAAACATCCCACTGGGAGAAGACGCTGGATTAAATATGCCGATTCTACGTTTAGGAGAAACTCTGTTGACCTACGCTGAGGCTCAGAACGAGTTAGGTAATACCCAAACCGCAGCTGAATATGTCAATATGATCCGTGAACGTGCCGGTCTCTCTCCACTTCCTTCAAGTGTCAGTGGTGACCAGACAGCCATGCGCACAGCTATTTTAGATGAAAGAGGCTGGGAACTCTATCATGAAGGCTACCGGAGAGAAGACCTGGTAAGAAACGGAAAACTACTGGAAAAGATAAATGAAAAGTACCGTTTCTATTTTGGAACCGATATGCCGTGGGCCAATGACCAGGGTCGTATCTACCAGAAAATACCCACCTCAGCCCTACTCCTGAATCCTCTGTTAAAACAGAATGAGTACAGTGTGAATTAAAAAAGAAATAGCCTCCATATCCCTATATTAAAGAGGTTATGGAATTCTCTCTTAAGTCCTGGAGGGACGGCACATGTTAGCCTGAGACCTTATCCCAGGTAAGAAATATAAAAAGGATTGACTGCCATTACAACCTGGGACTTTATTACAGGCTAACATGTGCCGTCCCTCCAGGACTTTTTCTTGTGTTTGACTCTGGAAATATCTCTTATTAATCTATCCTTAAAAAAATTATTGAATGAAGTATAACCTATTTATATATATAGCCTGCCTTCTTGTATCAGGAGGGTGTCAAAACTCAACAAAGGAAAAAGAATTCTCTGTTTATTCCGAAATAAACCGGCTCCCTCATATATATGGAGAAAAAAAGAATGGAGACTACCTGTATGTAACTGCTGGAAACATGATCTACTCCATCGGGAATCAATATGGTCAATTCCCGGAAACCGGATTCCATGTTCCGGGAGAGATGGGAGGAATATGGCAACATCCGATCAAATTAGTAGACGGATACAGAGCCACAGTGGTAGACCAGACAAATAATATGTCTTTACCATTAGAACAATGTGAACAGTTTATTACCTATCCGCTGGCAAACCGGTTTGATTATTTCTTTCCTGCACAGAACCTGATAATCCGGAGAACGGAATTCATCCCAGATAGTCTACCCGTGGTCGTAGTGGAATATCTTCTTCAAAACCAATCTTCCCAAACCCGTGCCTATGACTTTCTGCTGGATATCGACTCTGATCTTAGTCCGGTCTGGTTAGGAGAACGGAACGGGATGATCGATAGCCGTGATCAGTTAATAGAAGGAATAAATTCCATGATCCTGATCCAGGACAGCCTCAACAGTTGGTACGCCGGCATCACAGTAGAGGATCATACATGGAAAATCAGGCAGGTCTCAGATAGTGAGTGGAAAGGCATGGGAATTACGGTTTCCACGCAGCTATCTACTATCACTTTGCAACCGGGTGAAGAAAAAAGTATTCGCTTCTACATCGGAGGCTCCATGAAAAGCCCGATGGAAGTAGAACAAAACATCCAGGTCGCCAGAGAAAACCTACCGGAATTACTAAAACAAAAAATCAACCGTTTCGAACAAATCGACCGGAGAGCAGAGATCACAATCCCGGACACACTGCTGATGAAAGCCTATCAATGGGGGAAATATAATACAGACTGGCTCATCCGGGACGTACCCGGTATGGGTAGAGCCATGAGCGCCGGACTGCCAGACTATCCCTGGTTCTTTAGTAATGACCAGGGTATCACCTTCCGGGCATTGGTTGGAACCATTTCCCCGGAGCTCTTCTACCATTCCTGGGAAATGATGAAACGGGTTTCAGAAGGATTTAATGGTCCGAATGGTCGGGTTATTCACGAAGTCTCCACCAACGGAAGTGTATATGACAAAGGCAGAATGGAAGAATCACAGGAATTTTTTATCGCAGCATGGCACATCTTTGAATGGACAGGTAACAAAGAATTTCTGAAAATCTATTATGGATACGGGAAAAAGACCTGGGAATTCCTCAAGGAACATGATACCAACAACAATCTGTATATAGAAGGCTATGGAGGTGTCGAAATCGAGGGATTAAATGACGAAATGTTAGATGTCCAGGTCCATACACAAGTATTTCTCGAATGTATGTCTAAAGCTGCCGGAATTTTCGGAGAACATGAACTATCCACAGATTACGCATCAAAAGCAGCAATGCTAAAACACAATATCAACCGGGATTGGTGGAGCGAATCGGAAAACAGGTATTTTGATTTCATATCTGACAAACAAAAAGCAGTGGAACTGATCGATATGGCATTGGATAAACGGATAAAAAAAGGGCGAAACCATTGGGCCAGAGAAAAATTGCAGAAACTGAAACAGGATATTCTTACCGGAGAATATACTGAAAAGGGTTACAACGTATTCTATAACGGCGCCAGTATACTCCCACTTGCCGAAGGGATCGCAGATCCGGAAAAAGCCCTCAAAGCGTTAGAAGGGATTTCCTTCTTTACTAACAAATATGGAATGTATATCGCAGGCGTAGCCCGCCCGGATGATATTAGGCAGGATGAGGGCTCCGTCGTACATCGGTTAGAGGAAGAAGAATTTAATTACAATGAAGCAATCATGATCGCCGGAACTTCCCGTCTTGCCGTAGCTGCAAGCCGTTACAAAAGCATTGATGCTGCAATGGAGTACATCCAATTGATATTGAACAACTTCAGTTTTGCCACTCCGGGATCAACCTATGAAGTGTCACCCGACTATGGCATGTTTGTACAGGCATGGAACGTGGCAGGATTAAACATCCCACTGATCCACTACATATTCGGAGTACATCCGGAAGCCTGGAAACAGGAGATCCGGATCAAACCGGACATACCATCCGGATGGGAATATGCGAAACTGGATAATTTGTTGATAGGAAACAATGAATTATCTATTCATTATAAGCTTTCAGGAGAGAAAAGAGTCTACACGATCCTCTCAGAAAAAGAGGATTGGATCATCCATTTTCAACTTCCTGAAAACACAAAACAGATAAAAATAAATGGGGAAAAAACAGACATACAATCCGGAACAATTTCTTTGAATGGAATAGAAAATAAAATTGAATTCTAACCGTTTTTCAGTCTTTATTCTAATTACACATTCAAATTAAATAGCTTATTGACTTATAATCTTCCTTAAAACGCCCCTGGAAAGATATTATTCCAGGGGCGTCTATATATACTGTTTTTTGAATCAGCTATTAAATCAAATCAGAAAGTAAAAATTACATATATCTACATGCACGTTTAAGTAAGGGAAAACTATTAATCTACAAACGTTACAAATATAATTCTCTCCTACTTATTTTCGGTTATCAAAAACC
>JAJQEE010000127.1 GCA_021201865.1 Tannerellaceae bacterium
TGATGTATATGGGACAATATGCACATGGGAATCAACCGATCCCGCATATGATCTATTTATATAATTATGCTGGTGAGCCATGGAAAACTCAGTACTGGGCCCGTGAAGTGATGCGAAAAATGTATAGTTCAGGTCCTGATGGATATCCGGGAGATGAAGACCAGGGACAAACCTCTTCCTGGTATGTGATCAGTGCGATGGGACTTTATTCGGTGTGTCCGGGTACGGATCAATATGTGATCGGTAGTCCTGTTTTCCCGAAAATGACTGTGCAACTGGAAAATGGAAACAAATTAGTCATTGAAGCAGAAAATAATACGACTGCTACTCCTTATATTCAATCGGCCAGCCTGAATGGTAAAACGTTTACCCGGAACTGGCTTACCTATGATGAATTGATGAATGGTGGAGTTCTTAAATTTAAAATGTCTGCCAAACCCAATACCAGCAGAGGTGTTGCAGTGAAAGATCGTCCTTACTCTTACTCTACAGAAAATAAATAAAATAAAAGTAGTGTGTGTATTTAAACCGTCTGAGGTAATTTTTTACCCGGACGGTTTTTTTATATGGGGAAACGTATACTAAATAAAAGGGAAGGGACGTTAGGAAAGATAGTACATGTAGTGACAGGATTCAGAGTCCTGCCGGAACTTAGTTACAGGAAGGGTTTCCACAAACATAGCAAAAAAATGTTTCATTTTGTTTCGTTTCCTATAGATTTTTGAACACTTATACCTATCTATTAGCAAAAAAAACATTTTAAGTAATGTTTCTGATATGGTATTGGCTTTCTTATACACCCCACCCCAATATTTTTTCCTTATAATATACTGACAAATAACACGCTTCATCCAACCTGATAAGTTCCGGCAGAACTATAGAAAGGGGTAATTGGCACAGTATGACGGAGTTAAATAAATCAGTGAAAACAATGGATATCAGAGATAACTTTGATAAGGTTTATCTATTGTATTTTTCAAGAATGTTCCGTTTTGCCAAAGAATATGTGATGGATCATGAAGACGCCGAAAACATCGTACAGGATGTATTTCTTATGGTGTGGGAAAAGAGGAATGAGATCCGGATCGATACCAGTCTGGCGGGGTACTTATTTACATTAACCAAATATAAATCGTTGGATTTTTTAAGACATAAAGTGATTCAGGAAGAATTTGCAGGTGAATATATGTTAAAGTTGCAAGCTTTGGAACAAGTGAATTATTCTTTTTCCAGTGATGCCGAATTACAGGCCATAATAGACCGGGCAATTTCTAAGTTACCTGATAAATGCAGGGATATTTTTGTTAAAAGCCGTATGGAAGGTAAAAAGTATAGGGAAATAGCAGAGGAGTTGGGAATTTCTGTAAAAACGGTAGAGAATCAGATGGTTATTGCCTTGAAAAAAATGAGGGAAGACTTAAAGGATTATCTTCCCCTGCTCCTGTTTTTGATCTCCTGATAAAGTTAAAATATATGTAATTTTGTTTTTCTTTTAGTGGTAAAATTATTCTCAATCGCTCTTATTACAAACGTATTTCATAGATGCATCATTTGTTACATAAATATTATACTAAGGAAATAACTACTGAGGAAAAGAAGGAGTTGTTCCTATTGCTGGAGAATGATCCGGACCTGAAAAAAGAATTTATTTCTTTTCAGTCCCTCGGTGGGTTATCTGCCAGCCTTCCCTGTCCTGGAGATCAGGTTTCTGCTGCTACTTATTTAAAGAAGTTCAGGCAGGAACGCCGGAAAGAGCAGGCCGGGCGTATCGGAAAACAGATGTTGCAGTATGCTGCAGTAGTCTTTTTGACTATGCTTGCCAGTTGGTATCTGATGAACCCTGTGGAAGAAACAGATGAAATAGCAGAATTGTATGAAGAGTTTATGACCCCGGCCGGACAACGGGCCATGATCAAATTGCATGACGGAACAGTTGTTTGGTTAAACGCAAAATCCACCTTACGATATCCCAACCAATTTGGTGCTGCAGAAAGAAGAGTAGAATTAGACGGAGAGGCCTTTTTTGAAGTGAATCATTCGGAGGAAAAACCGTTTATTGTGGCTACGGAAAAATTGGATGTAAAAGTACTGGGTACTCAGTTCAATGTATTTGCTTATAAAGGGCATGATGAATTTAAAACCTCTTTACTGGAAGGATCTGTAAAGATTTACAGAAGCTCCTATGAGGAAGATGCTCTGTTTATAGAACCGAATGAATATGTGGAATTGATAGGAAACCGGCTGGTCAAAGGTTCGTTCAGTAATGCGGATTTTCTTTTGTGGAAAGATGGAATCTATGCCTTTGATGATGAACCTTTTCAGGAGATTGTGAAAAAACTGGAATTATATTATGATATAACCATATTAATAAATAATGCAAAACTGAATGAGTATAGGTTCAGTGGTAAATTCCGTCAACGCGATGGAGTGGAAAGTGTGTTGAGAACGTTAAGAAAGGTTTATTACTTCTCCTATACGAAGGACGAAGAAGGAAACATCTTGACAATCAAATAACTATTTTATTGAGAAGAATTATAAGTGAGTTGTCTAACCTTTAATTTTTATGTATGCCTATGGTGTAGTTTGTGCTGAATAAACTAAAAAAACCGGCAGATGTTCCCGCATCCACCGGTTCAGTCTAACACAAAATTCTAACAAATTAAGTATTAACA
>JAJQEE010000176.1 GCA_021201865.1 Tannerellaceae bacterium
ATTGTTTTGTAAGCTATAATTCTCATTTCAACTATTATTTTATACAAAGATAAAAAGAGGATTCAGTTTTACAAAACTTTTTTCAGTAATTTGTAACGTTATATGGTTTTTTATTTTCCTTTATCAGATAATATAAATCGGCTTTTTTTGTTATCTAAACCTGTTTATATGATTAAGAGCAGCATATTTACCGAAGAAGAATTTATACGGCTTCTCTCCGGCTGTATGTTCCAAGTGCATGACAACTCGATGGACGGGCTCATACCGCTTTAAATAAATACAAAAGACGTGAGGGAATATAGCCATCAGGATATTTTGTGTGTATGCTGCCTATGCGCTTTAACCGCTTAAAATAATGGGTAGCAGCTTCTCTAAGGATGTTTAGAGTTCATTAACCGGAGACTGGTCTTCTGCCTGTAACAGGTCCGAGAGATGTTTATAACTAATGCCAAGAACTTCTTCCAATTCCATTCCCGAATCTTTTAAGCGGGTCAACTACTTCTTTACTATACGCGACATATTTAAGCAGCTCGCAATCACTTTATTTCCTTTTCCCTGACTGTATAGCCGTAATAATTGTCGTAACTTTTATAGACGGATTAAGTTGTTTAGCATATTTCGTATTTTTTAGTATGCTAATTTTTTTAAAGAATACAATTATTCCGCACTTTTAATCTATCTTTTTCTCTTTTTAAAGGGATGCGTTCAACCGGATAACCTGCACGCTTTATCTTGGATTGAGGTGGCTATTTTCAATAGGATTTTCCATTCACATAAAAATCAACCCAGACGATCCCTTCATCCCCTGATTTGTATGTCCTTAAATATAGCTTTTTTTCGTTCATAAATCCATCGGTCTACAATCGGTCTACAAGTACGTAAATTTTAAGATTTTCTTCCTATTGGAAACAGGCCGCTAAAAAGTTGATACATATATAAATAGCAAAACGCAATGACCTTTCGGACATTGCGTTTCTCCCTGCTTGGAGGTTCCTGGCGGATTCGAACCGCCGTAGACGGTTTTGCAGACCGGTGCCTAGCCACTCGGCCAAGGAACCATTTTGATACTTGATATATCTGATTTGCGAGTGCAAAGTAAACCAAAGTTTTTGAAATAAACAAGTATTTAAAAGGTTTTTACTGATCACAATTATGCTTTTCCTTCTTTCTGAAAGTTACTTTCCTGTTCATCAGGAAATTGACAGTTCCATAGATAAAGAGACCTATAAACTGGGAGATATATTCGTTCCAATTAAGAATTTCGACCATACCAAGAAGAGTCAGAAACTGAGCACCGTAAGCAGCACCAAAAGCAATTAGAAAAAGAGGCACTTCTCTACGGAATTTTCCTTTTTTAGAGGAAAATATCCAGTATTTACTCCAGAAAAAGTTATTGATAAGTGCTGCTATATAACCCACAATGTTGGCAATGACATGGTCAAAACCAAGCCCTTTCATCATCCCAACGATCACTAAAGCTGTAATTAAAGCATTTAGCGTACCGATAATCATAAACCGTATAATCCGGGTCGATTCTTTGATCATATTCTTTTATTAAATGAGAATTTTAGATCTATGGGCACAAAGATACTATTTTTACGGAGATACGGATAGTTTGATTTTCCCTAACACGGATTCATTATTTGATTTTATATCTATTATTTTTTACCTTCTAATTAAGCTTCGGAAAGCCGGAATCCGTTATTTTCAGAAGTATTTTTTGCGGAATTTATTTTTTAGCCTATATTTGCACCCACAATTGCAGCAGGTGGCTGTAGAATTGAATGTATTGATAAAAAGCCCAGGTGGCGGAATTGGTAGACGCGCTCGTTTCAGGTGCGAGTGTCTTTGCGGACGTGCAGGTTCGAGTCCTGTTCTGGGCACTTTTCAGGCGTAGGTGGTGAAATTGGTATACACGCTACTTTGAGGGGGTAGTGCCGGTTCCGGCGTGTGAGTTCGAGTCTCATCCTACGCACTTATTAAAAATCCCAATGGTTAAAATAAAACCATTGGGATTTTTATTTATTATCCTCTACTCTAAATTTTGTCAGAGTCATTTTGTTTTTGTCTCAGCATATCCTCCATAAGTCTCAATTAAATGAATCAGAAATTCTTCCTTATAATCATAATAAGGAGTATTCAGATCAATCTTTTCATCCTCAATCCACCTGTTGAAATGAAACCGCACTTCTTCATAATAAGGAACAGTGATCCGGCGGGCAAAATTTGTGTATTCATAGAAGTCAGTTACCTTACACTCATTCCATAAACTTTCCTCCTGAGAACAACGGAAATAACCGGGATTCAAAAAATGCAGGACAAACGCATTCGCTACGGACAAAACATTCGGTAAAGGCATATTCCTGCAACCCGGATGTTTATTATATCGACAACAGCCCTCTTTTTCTCCCTTCCGCAACGGAGAAGCTTCCTGTGTATGTATAATTCTGAATCCCTCAACATATTCTTTTTTATTTTCATCTCTCCTTTTAATCCACTCTACTATACCTTCCTGCGGTATTTTAATGATTTGTCCGCATTCATCGCAAACAAATTGATTAAGAACTTCTAACATACTGGTAAGATTTAAGTTAGAGTTAAATATAGGAGTTCTCTATTGATTTTTACTACATTTTCGGGACGATTAATATCATATAAGAGGAAAAG
>JAJQEE010000214.1 GCA_021201865.1 Tannerellaceae bacterium
ATTCTCCGTAGAATGGCATTCCCTGTTCCGTCCAATCTCCGATAGCTAACGGAAAAGGTTGATAAATCCGGTATTCATTATCTTTTTCCTGTAAGCTGAAAGATCCGGTAACATACGTTGATAAAAAGCATTCCTGTGCTGCCGGTTTTAATTGTATTTTAACTTTATTAATTCCTTTCCTGCAAAAAGGTCCGATTTCATACAGGGCGTAGTCTTGTCCGTTAAGAAATTGAGTCACAGGAATTGGATCGATTACATATTCCTCCATAAAGACATATTGTACGACTTCCCGGACTATCATAAATCTGAGTGTGGAGAAATCAATTTCTTCTTCGATATAGAAGCGGTATTCCAGTTTTTTTATGAGAATGAATCGGCGTATGAAGAAATAAAATATTTGACATATTGGGAGTAATCAATAAGGGAGAGTGATCCATGTATACGTGGCCGGTCCCGGGCTCATGGTTATCCTTTGTTGAACAGGTGGCAGACCTGTTGTCCGAAGGATTACATCCCGGAAGAAATATCAGAACTATCAACCGGAAGAAATACCGGAGCAGGTAAATATGTTTTTTCATGAATATATGTTTTTCCTTTCCATATGGTTTCCAAATATATCCTGACTGCGGGAGAATTTATTCCGGTTTTGATTTTATTCTTTGATCTGTTTGCGAAAATTGATATTGGTTTTAAACCATTTTATTTAGAAAATGAACAGAGGAGGCTCATTCTTTCCTATTCAGGACTGATCATCCATTTATTTTTATAAATTTGTAGGTATTGAAACTTTTGAATAACGACCTTACAATTTTCCTATATGAAATCCACATGCCGAAAAAAACTCTGGTCTTTCTTATTCCTCTTTCTGTTTTTTGCGGGACATAGTCGTCCGTTTCACTTTTTTAATGTGTCTGATGGATTATCCAGTAGCTATGTCACCTCTTTGGTTCAGGATCTGGAAGGATATATCTGGATTGGGACCGAGGATGGACTCAATCGCTTTAACGGGTCTGAATTTATTGTTTACAGAAATGTCCCGGATGATCCGGCTTCTCTTATCAACAATCATGTTATGACTGTCTATGAGGATAGTAAAGGAAATTTGTGGATTGCGACTATGTCGGGTCTTTGCCTTTATAACCGTATGACAGATAGCTTTTCTCCTTTTTTGGTTCCATCTTCTGTAGAACAGGATAAAGTAAGTCAATTCTATTATCTTACGGAAGACCATCATGGCTATCTCTGGGCTTGTATTTCCGGTAATGGGGTGGTCCGGATCGATAGGGAACAGAATGAGTTCCTTTTCTTTAATACGCTGAATTCGGGGATTTGCAGTAATCATATTAATGTAATCTATGAAGACCGGTTCGGAAATATCTGGTTTGGTTCGGGTCAGGATGGTTTAAGTGTATATCATCCGGCAAATGGAACCTTCCGAACCTATCGTTATCATCCGGAGAACCGGAATGGCATCTCTTCAAACGGTATCTCTTCTATCTGTGAAGATCTGGACGGAAATGTATGGGTAGGGTCATTAACCGGAGGGATCAGTGTGTTTTCGTTTGCCTCACAATCTTTTCAACCGCTAAACTATAGTAACAAAAAGATCAGCTTTCTGAAAAGGGATAGCCGGAAGAATATATGGATTGGCACTATGGGAAGTGGATTTGAGGTCTATTCTACTACGGAAAAGAAAATACAGGATATGGCAATGGCCAGTTCCGTTGTGGATTTGTCCGATACCAAGGTAGAGTATCTATTTGAAGATAGACAAGGAAACATCTGGATCTGTCTTTTTCAGAAAGGACTGTTGATGATCCCCCGGGAAGAGAGTCTTTTTACTAATTATTACTATAATCCGTTTTCAAAAGAACCGACTATTGCGGAAGGGGCTATACAGCCCATCCTGAAAGACTCCCGAAAGAATATTTGGATAGGAGTTGACGGAAAAGGTGTTTATCAGTTAGATGAACATTTTCAGGTAGTCCGGCATTATGGCGAAGGAGATCCCAGTGGCCTTTTTAATAGTGTGGCACTCACCGCTTTTGAAGACCGGAAAGGATATGTTTGGATTGGTACATTTCTGGACGGAGTATTACGGTATAATCCGGTTATCTCTGATTTTGATCTTCGCTTGCGGGAGGAAGAGGAAGGATTGCTGAGTTCACATGTTAAACATATCCTGGAAGATCCGGAAGGCAACATCTGGTTTGCAACTGCTGGAGGCGGTATTAATATTTATGATCCGGAAACCGGAACTTTTGATTATTTGCTACGGGATGATTCCCGGTCGGAGTCTAACCAGTTGATTGATAATTATTGTAGTATGCTTTTGAAAGACCAGCATGGCATCTACTGGATCGGTACATTCCGGGGACTTTGTTCGTATGATCATAAAAAGAGGCAGTTTGAATATTATTCTTCTACTAACGGGCGATTACCCAATGATCAGATTACCTATCTGAAAGAGGATACCGAAGGGAATTTATGGGTAGGGACCAAAAACGGATTGGTCTGTATGGATAGAGAAAGACAGCAGATAAGAAATTACCATATTCAGGATGGACTACCGAACAGTATGATTAATGGCATCGAAGAAAGTGAAGAGGGAGACCTCTGGATTGTGACGAACTATGGCTTATCTGTGCTGAATAAGGAACGAAATAGGTTTGTTAATTATACAACTGCGGATGGTTTGTATACAAATGAATTTACCCGGGATGCGATTGTCCGGACTCCGGAAGGACCTTTTCTGGTAGGATCCATGAAGGGAATTACTATGTTTGATCCACTGAAAAAGAGTATTAACCGTTCCGAACCTTTGAACCTACTGTTGACCAATCTCTATATTTTTAATGAAAAGGTTGAGATTAATCCGTTCAGGGATCATGTATTGAAGCAGGCAATTCATTATCTGGATAAAGTGATTTTCACTCATTCACAAAATAGTTTCTCCGTTGAATTTTCAGCTATCGAATTTCTTTCTCCGGAGAAGGTGCAATATGAAGTGATGATGGAGGGGTTCGACAGGCAATGGCGGAGTGTTCAGAACAAGATGGTTACTTACACCAACCTGAGCCCGGGAGATTATCTATTGCATGTCCGGGCCTGGACAAATGATAGGGAACAGGCTTTAGTCCATACATTGGCTATTCGTACTTTACCTCCCCTGTGGGCTACGCCGGGAGCAAAAACCGGCTATTTGTTATTGATTCTCCTGATAGGATATCTTGCTTACCGGTTTATTAATGACCGGATGGCTGTGAGACGGCAGGAGCAATTGATTCAGGCTAAACTCCAGTTCTTTACGGATATCTCACATGAAATCCGTACACCTCTGACCCTTATTTTATCTCCGTTAAGTAAACTGATAAGTAACCAACGGGATAGTGCGTTACTCCAAACCTATAATACGATGTATAAAAATGGGGTTCGTCTGTTGCAACTGGTGAATCAGATCATGGATTTGCGGGCTCTGGAATTCGGAAAGAGAAAGCTTTGTGTGGAAAATACTGATATTTCTGTCTTTGTGAGGGAGTTGAAGAATTCGTTCCATAATCTGGCGGAAGAAAAAAACTGGAGTATGATTTTCACACAGAGCCGGAAATCATCCATGGATATATTGATAAAGATATTCTCTCCAAAGTTCTTTTTAATCTGATTTCGAATGCCTTTAAATATACGGAAAAGGGACAGATCCGGGTTACTTTGTCTATCCGGACTGTTTCCGGAGTTTCTATGCTGGCCATTTCTGTTTCTGATACAGGACGGGGAATTGCCCCGGAAGATCAGAAACAGATCTTTGAACGTTTTTTCATGGTCAATCAACACATGTCTGAACGTGTTAATAGTTCCGGGATAGGACTTCACCTGACACGTAAACTGATTGAATTGCATCACGGTTCTATTTCTTTCCGAAGTGAATTGGGAAAGGGTAGTATTTTTACATTGCTTCTTCCTTATCAGCGAGACAGCTATTCAGTACAGGAGATCGGAACAGAAAGTGTTTGTGCTTCTGCCTGCCAGACACAATTATATGTTGAAAGTGGATTAGAAAAGTCACAAGGAGAAGGAGTTAAATCCGGTCATCCGGTTGCCACATTGCTTTTAGTGGAAGATCATCCGGATATATGTCACCTGTTAAAGACGGAGTTAAGTCCGGACTATCGGCTGTTAACAGCCTCTGAAGGAAAGGAAGGATTACGGATAGCGATGGAGAAGAAGCCGGATCTGATCATTAGTGATATTTTAATGCCCGGCATGGATGGATTGGAATTTTGTCGGAAAATCAGAAATAACGAGGTCACCTCTGCCATTCCTTTTATTATGTTGACAGCCCGTTCAACCGTTCCCCAACAGATAGAAGGCCTGGAACAGGGTGCAGATGCGTATATTGTCAAGCCATTTGATCTTTTATACTTACGGGCTACGATTGAACGATTACTACAAAGCCGGTTTCAGTGGCAGAATAAGCGGACTCAACCGGAGAAGGAAGTCTCAAAACCAGAAACCACAGAAGATAAACTATTGAAAAAACTAAATGCACTGATTGAGCAATGGATGGATAATTCCGAGTTGAGTGTAGATACACTCTGTCAGGAATTGGGGTTGAGTCGTACGCATCTGAACCGGAAAGTAAAAGAACTGACAGGGGAATCTCCGGCTTCCTATATTCGCCAGTTGCGCTTACATAAGTCCGTCCAGCTATTGAAAGAACGTAACCGGACAGTGTCGGAGATTGCTTACCTGGTTGGATTCTCGTCTCCTTCCTATTTCAGTCAGGCTTTCCGGGATTATTTTGGTGTGACTCCCAAGGAATATGTGGGATTGGATAGTGAATGATTTCATTTAATAATCTTCCTATTTTAATCGTTGTAGAATAATATAGAAGATCTTTCCCTGATCCGGAAAGATCTTTTCTTTTTTCTTAAACTCTCCTCTTTATTGCTGTATGGGTCAGAATCTAAAAAGCTGGAATCAAATTCTAAATTTCTCTTATTCAAAAGTAATGGAATTCGGATTTTTTCCTAATCAATAGATGAGAAAGCTAAAATATATTTGTTGGTATGGATATGAATAAAAAATGTCCGGAAACCTGCAAAATAAGTGATTAAATCTAATGAAGAATTTTATGAAAAACAAACAGAAACAGAATGTGCATTTGTACAAGTGGCAAATGTATGTCGGCAGGCTATTTTTATTGCTTGCCTGTAGTGTTCCTCTATCTGAAGTCCATGCCGCCGCAGCCTCTGAGAATAACTTATCAGTGACCATTCCACAACAGACAAAACAAATTTCCGGAATAGTGAAGGATCATACCGGGGAGCCGGTAATTGGAGCGTCTGTGGCAGTTAAGGGTACGAACTCCGGGACAATCACTGATATGGATGGTAATTTTGTGTTAGAAGTGAGCAACAACGCAATTGTGGTGATCTCATATATTGGATATCAATCTCAGGAAGTGATACCGGGTAACAGAAGTACTTTAGTTATTACCTTGCTGGAAGATTCCAAAGCAATTGACGAAGTTGTTGTGATCGGCTATGGTACCCGGTCCAAACGGGATGTTACTACGGCCATATCCTCGGTTGGATCTGAAACAATCAGCCGGTCTATTGCAATGAGTGCAGAAAATGCTATGCAGGGGACGATGAGTGGAGTCCAGGTGTCTGGTACTTCCGGTAATCCGATGGAAAGACCTACGATCCGGATCCGTGGGACAAACACCTGGGGTATTTCTGATCCTTTATACGTGGTGGATGGAATACCTATCACTGAAATGGGTGCAGGCATCGAAGGGGAAGACGAACGAATTAAAGATGTACGGGGACCATTAAATGTAATGGCCATGATCGATCCGAACGACATTGAATCCATCTCTGTTTTAAAAGACGCTTCTGCGGCAGCTATCTACGGGGTGCGTGCAGCAAATGGTGTAGTTCTGATTACAACAAAAAAAGGGAGAACCGATAAGCCGACAGTAGACTTCAGTACGAGGATCGGTTTTCAGAATCTGACTCAAAAGTTGAATTGGCTGGACACTCCTCAATATACAAAATTTGTACAAGGGATTTTTGCCACGGACCCGGAGAAGAATATAGCAGAAGGAAATATCGGTGTTTTTGATCCGAACGATTCCCGTTATCTGGGTAATTCCCCTACCTATAACTGGCAGGATGCTGTGCGTAATTCAAATGCCCTGACTCAGGATTACTCATTCAAGGTGTCGGGAGGAACGGACCATACGGATTACTATGTTTCTTTAGGTTATACGGATTCAGAGGGTACATTATTGAACAACAAACTGGAACGTTATTCCGGCGCCGTAAAGATCAATACAAAAATCAATGACTGGGTAAAAGCAGGTCTCAATTACCGTTTGGTTAATGCCAAAGGACGGGATGTTGGTACCTCCTATTTTGACATGATCCGTGCTCAACCCTGGCAACCCATCTATGCGGGAGATGGGATTCCCGGATATAACGGATATGCAGGAGCCGTAGAAGGTATGCAGCCGGATGGTACCTATTCCAACAATAAACTGTATGGAGAAGGAACCCGTAACAATGTGGTGGGAAGTGCTTATACCAATGATACGGATTACGATTCCTGGAGAAACTTAGGAAGTATTTATCTGGAATTAACACCACTGAAAGGACTGACTATTAAAGGAACTGTCAGCCTGGACCGTTACCATACGCAACGATTTGAATTCCGGGATTATGATGCGAATGTCTTTGATTATACCGCAGGTGACCCTCGTTCATTAGGAGGTGGAAAGTCGGTCGGATCTTATCAGGAAAGAGATATTTACAATAAAAACCTGGTCCAGGAATTTATGGTCAATTATACCAACTCTTTTGATAAACATAACCTGGATTTCCTGTTCAACTTCTCTAATCAGAAATACGAAGCAAAATATAAACAGGTTGCCACTGACTATATGACAACCAAAAAAGATTATTTACGGAACCTGGGTGGGGAAAGATCTTATACTTCGAATGAATCAAATCAGATGCGTTGGGCATTGCAGGGCTATCTGTTCCGGATAGGTTACAACTATGCTTATAAATACTACCTGGATGTAACAGTTCGCCGGGACGGAAGTGCCCGCTTTGCTCCGGAGAATCGCTGGGGCACTTTTCCTTCTTTCTCAGCAGCCTGGCGTATTAAAAATGAAAGTTTTATGGAAGAAATGGACTGGCTGGATGATCTGAAGCTGCGAACCGGTTGGGGACAATTAGGAAATCAGGAGGTGAGAGACATGGCTTACCTGTCCGCTATTTCCAAAAAACCGTCCTATGCCTTTGGAAACTTTTCACAAACAGACCGTCCCTCTTCCGGAGTGTACAATCAGGCAGGAACAGTGTTTGGTATTCCTAACCGGGATCTTACCTGGGAGAAAACAGAAACGTTCAATGTAGGTTTTGATGCTCAGGCATTGGGAGGGTTGACATTTTCTGCAGAATATTATTATAAGAAAACGCATGGCATTCTTCAGGTTATTGATTTGCCACCCAGTGTAGGGTTGGTGGAATCTCCTGTTGCCAATGTGGCAAAAGTTCAGAATCAGGGAATGGAGATCAATGTGGACTGGCAGGGGAAAATCGGAGAAGTGTCCTATGGTGTGGGAGGCAACCTGACCACTACAGCGAATAAAGTCCTGGAAACATATAAACATATTCCAATTGATGGAGGTGATTATAAGAAAGTGGAAGAAGGACAATCTATTTTCTATTATTATGGATATAAAGTAGCAGGTATTTTCCAAACAGATGAAGAGGCGAAAGAATGGATGAGCAAAATGACAGATGCAAACCATAGTGCTCCTTCTAAAGTGGGTGCCGGAGATTTTTATTTTCAGGACCTCCGGGGTGAACCAAAGAAAGAAGGTGAATTCTACTCAGAAGGAGGAGATGGCAAAATCGATTCGTATGACATGGTCAAAATCGGCAAATCCATTCCCGGATTCTTTTATGGTCTACATCTGAATGCCGCCTACAAAGGTTTTGACCTGAGTGCACAATTCTCAGGAGTTGGAGACGTGGTAAAATATAATAATGTGAAAGCCAGCACCTTCTTTCCAAGTGAAAAGGATAATGTAACAGATATTGTCTATAAAGCCTGGACACCGGCAAACAGGCAAAACAACTATCCCCGGCTTCATTTCAGTGACCCGGCAGATAATCTTCGTCATTCCGACTTTTTCTACGAAAGCGCAGCTTATTTCAGATTGCAGAATATTCAGTTGGGTTATACACTGCCGACCTCTTTCTATGCGAAATGTAAAAATCATATCCGGAATGTCCGGGTATATGTAGGTGCATCGAATCTATTTACAATTACTTCTTATACAGGTCTGGATCCGGAAAATGATTTTTATCCTACTCCGAAAACATTCTTTATGGGGTTAAACGCAAAATTCTAATGACTATTATTAAAAAATATAGATATGAAAAAATATAATATATTCAACTTATTCCTCCTGATAGGTGGAATGTGGGGACTGCTGGCTTCCTGTTCTTCCGAATTGGATATTAAACCAACAGCAGAATTAGAAAGTGAATTTTTTGATTCGGAATTCAGGCTCCATGAAGGGATTACGGCTTGTTATGCTTCGTTGTGTAATATGTATGGCGCTTTGTTGGAAGATGGATATGGTGTACATGAACTCCTTCTTTTGCCGGCTGACGATGTAACACATCAGGATGCTTCCCGCCCGAATCTCGAAGCTTTTTCCGGATTGAGTTCTTCAACAGGAGCATTGTTAACAGCCTGGCAAAGACTCTACCAGATGGTCTATCGCTGTATTTTTTTTCTTGAGAAGATCGAAGAAGAGGAAGTGATAGCTGTCTATACAACAGACGGTTTGAGAGACATTCACCGGGGAGAAGCCTTATTCCTTCGCTCCTGGGCTTTCTACCGATTGTGGGATCTGTTCCGGAAAGCTCCTTTACAGGATAAACGGATCCGAAGCATTGAAGAAGGGATTCTACCTCCATCCAAAGACTTTGAAATGTTGGACAAAGCCATTGAAAGCCTGGAAACTGCTGCCACTCTTCTGCCGGATGAATCCTATTGGAAACCGGAAACAGACCGGGGACGTGTGTTTAATGAAAGTGCCTATGGATTATTGGTCAAGTGCTATGTCCTGCGTGCCCGCTATAATAATAAAAGTACAGAAGATTATGCTAAGGCCATTCAAAGTTTCGAAAAGATCCGGACCCGCCGGTTAGTACATTTTGCTGAAAATTTCGACTATCGTTTTGAGAATAATGAAGAGTCTCTTTTTGAATTTCAGGCCAGTCACGCAAATGACCAGGAGAATGCCTGGTTAGATAACAACTTTGGAGGTGGAGTTGGACAGATGGGCGCTTTTTATCATTACAGCACAGATCATTGGGGGAATTATGGAACAGGTATCTATGGTCCTACCAAAAAACTAAGAGATGCATTTGATGAAGCGGATCCGAGAA
Source organism: Tannerellaceae bacterium (assembly GCA_021201865.1). Taxonomy (GTDB): domain Bacteria; phylum Bacteroidota; class Bacteroidia; order Bacteroidales; family Tannerellaceae; genus UBA4116. The sequence goes on from JAJQEE010000214.1 coordinate 9,477, forward strand.
AGGGATATACATTTGCGAACTACACCACCGATATATATGGAGATGTAAATATTCCGGGCGCTCCCTGGGAAAAATTTGAGGGTTACCAGTTGATGAAATATGTCACTCCGGGACGGTGCTGGTTTGAAAGTATCTGGGGTATTAATTCGACTAATAATACCCGTTTGATCCGGTACGCAGATATTAAACTACTGGCAGCAGAAGCTTATTTGCAGACAGGGAATAGTGCCAAAGCGCTGCAACAGGTAAACGAGGTTCGCGACCGGGCCAGACGTTCAACAGAAGATGGTTCTGTTTCAGATGTTCCGGCAGACCTGGCAACGATCTCAATGGATGCGATCATGCATGAACGTTTTATTGAACTGGCAGCAGAAGAAGGTATTCGCTGGACAGATCTGAGAAGCTGGCATGCCGCGGGATACATTAATTTATCCACCTGGACCGCAACGGACTTTGGGTATGAATATACAGCCAGTGATTTCGGTTTTGAAGTCCCTACTCATTTATTATTCCCGATCCCTCAGGCTGAAATGAATGCGAATCCTCTGATGATGGCTTCCGGAAATAACCCGGGATATTGATCTTATTGGCACACGGATAACCTATCTGTGTGCCGATTATTTCTTTATAAAATGAAATCATGTATGAAGAATATACTAATATGTTGGATGATGCTTTTTTCACTGACCGCTTATACGCAGGTAGAAACATATACATATGCGGAAGAGGTGCCGGTTTCTACTGTCTACAAAGTCTATGTAAACAGGCAACAACAGCCTGTTATCCATAGTCCGGTTCCGGCTTCTTATGTGGCGTTTGGAATGGAGGAAGCAGTACGGGTTGAAATTGAGGTAGCACATGATGTGAAGTGGGTGGATGTACGTCCGAAAAGTGCCGGAATTGCTCCCCGGTGGGAGAATAACCGGATTTTTTTACTCTTTCCCAACCCTGTCAGTTGAGTATTGAACTAAACGGTAAATTAAGTGACCCTTTATTTATCTTTGCTAACCCACCTGAGAAGAAGCCTTCCAGAGATGATCCGCATGTGTTATGGTTTGAAGCCGGAAAAATTCATACTCCCGGAATCATCGTACCTGAATCCGGTCAGCACATTTTCATTGAATCCGGAGCATGGGTTGTTGGTGCCGTGAGTGCCCGTGAAGTAGAACATGTCCAGATATCAGGCTATGGGGTGATGGATGGTAGCTTTAATCTCCGGATGACTGCCGAAGAGATGAAGCAACTCTTTACTGTCTCAAATGGTTATCAGGCAGAAAATGATTATCAGCGTTTCATCGAATTTTACGATTCGAAGAATCTCACAATGGACGGTCTTATTCTACACAATAGTACTACCTGGCAGGTAGTACCGATCAACTGTGAACAGGTACTCATTCAGAATCTGAAGTTAATAGCAGATAATCCGAGTGATGACGGAATTGATATTGTTCGCAGCCGACAGGTACACGTCCGTGATTGTTTTGTGAGAGTGAAAGATGACTGTGTTGCTGTAAAAGCACATCTGGATTATCCGGATGATTGTATTGTGGAGGATGTTTTAGTTGAGAATTGTGTGTTTTGGAATGCTGCCTGGGGAAATGGAATCGAAATTGGCTTTGAACTCCATTCTTCAGAAGTAAAGAATGTCACCTTCCGTAATATAGATCTGATCCATGTGGAATCCGGAGCGGTATTCAGTATCCACAATTCGGATAAAGCAGTAGTAAAAGACATTTTGTATGAAGATATCCGTATAGAGGATGCCGGTCATAAGCTGATCGATCTGGCTATTTTCCGTTCAGTCTATTGTACGGACGGAGATATGTATCCGGAAGATAAAAATGACAATGTATCTCATACGATCTGGGATAACTATCTGAAGGTCCCTGCCGGAAAAGGGAAAGAGCATGCCCGTTACAGAGGAAAGATTGAGAATATCCGTTTTCGGAATATATTTGTATTGGAAGGCCATTTTCCCTATTCCCTGATGATAGGATATGATGATGAACATGCTGTCAGGAATGTAGAGATCGAAAATTTACAGCTATATGGCAGACGTCTCCGGAATTTACAGGAACTCAAACTGCATACAGAGTATGCAAAAGAGATTCTTTTAAAATAGAGTTTCTTCATAATTTTTATAATTAAGTGACCTCAGTACCTTTCTTTCCCTTGATTCTTAAAGAAAGGACTGAGGTTTTTTGTGGATAGACGAACCGTTTTTAATTCTCAGATGAGGGTTCGGTTCGATTGAAAATATGGTCTTACTCTTTTATAAACCATAATCAGTAAGTATATGCAAAATCTTCCAATGATGATTCATCTCCGGATCTATTTCTATCACAAGTAAATGGAGCCGCCACTTAAAAGATATGTGCAGAGAATAACTTAGAAGAGAAAGTGGATAGACTATTCCACGAATCTGTTATAATCAGCTTTTGCCGTTTTCTTTTTCTTCAGGTGCCGTTTTTTGAGATAAAAATAGTAGCCGGTGAAAGGTAAGCAGGTACCGACCAGGCAAGCGATGAGATACAGGATACGGGTGAACAAACCTCCCCAGCTTCCGACATGGACCGCATAAATCCAGCCGCGCATTTTGTTTGGTTTGGGGTTATCCTTATACAGTTGTGCACCTGTAATCTCACCGGTACGGTTGTCAAAGGTGTACCGGTCCGATGCCCGGGTATTGCCCATGGTAGCGGCACTTACGGTTGCTGATCCACTCTGTACGGATATGGTTTTGTAGTTTGGATATTGTTCAGCCAATTGGTTATAAACTTCAGTCCAGACTGCATAATTCGGACCTCTTTCACCACCTCGTCCGGATCTTCCTTCACTACCGGATCTTTCCTGACCTGCTCCTCTACGTGCTTCCTGACCTTCCTCTCGTTTTTCACTACCTTCTTCCGAAGGGGTCCGTTCCGGTCTTCCTCCCCGTTCGCCTTCCCCTCTGCCGGCTCGTTCTTCGCCTTCTCCGGAAACTCTGCCGGAGGAAGCCTGTGCATCCTTATTCTGTTGGGCCGGAGCTGCCGGGGTGTGGCCTGCACTTTGGGTTACTTCTACTCCAAAGACTTTATAAAACCCGTTTCTATACCACTGGAAAGACCAGGTTAAGCCAGTAAGAGCCATCACAAGCAGTAAAAGCGCCGTATAGATCCCCCCGGCCAGATGCAGATCGTACCAGAAACGGAAGTTTCCTCCTCCTACTTTGATCTTCAAACGACGTTTCAGCATCTTCACGGATTTGGGAACCCAGATGACAATCCCGGTAATCAGGATAAAAACAAAGATCAGGGTGGAAGTCCCGGTCAGCATTTTTCCCCAGTTGGTTTTATCCCGTTGCATAGGATACATAAACCAGCGGTGTAGACGCCGGACGCCTGAAAAGAAATTCCCTTTTGCATAGGGAGTGACTGTTTCCACAATCTCTCCGGTATAAGGATCGACGATCAGTGAGGTACGTCCCATATTCGTCATTCCCATCCGGTAGGTTCTGTCCGGGGTAGCCGGAAAAGTCACACTGGAAACAGAGACGGTATCCGGCAGTTGTTTCTGAACCATAGGGATCAGCTCCTGCAAGGGGATCGGAGCCTCTTTTACCTCCTTTACATAGAAACGGGAGGGGTTAGTGACCTGTTGGATCTCTGTTTCAAAGATTAATAGTCCACCTGTCAGACACAGGACAGATATAAAAATTCCGAAGGGAATAGATAACCAAAGATGTAGTTTAGAAAATATTTTCTTCATTTTCTGTTTAATATTTTTTCGGAAATAAACAATTCCGGGAACATGATAACACGCAGTATAGCCAGTATAATTACTGAACCATCTGCGTGCTTTTTTATTTATGATTTTGTTTGCTTTTATTCTACCAAACATCCTACAGCCCGAATATGACTTGATCCACTAATACTTAACCCTTTTGTTGCTGTTGCTGTTGCTGGGTTAATAATATAAATAGCTGGGAATTCGCCTTCCATACTAATAGGGAAATACATCTTACCATCATAGCCCATTGGCAATCCTGTATCCAGAATTTGATCTACATTAGGCAAGCCACTTATCCAATTGAAGGTTTTAGCTTTCATATCTACTACTCCATACTTTGTGGAAGGATTCAGAGTGCTTGTAACGATTCCCGGTTCATTGTAGAACTCTACAAGGAAATAATGGTCAGAAATATACCATACTCTTTTGAAGCGATAGTCCTCTCCAAAATAATATACATAGTCACTATCAAAACCGTTTAAACTACTGTTTAACTTTAAACCTCCAGGTTTGTGTGTAGTGTTACTATCATAAGCACCGGAAAAAATATAGATGGTACCATCGTCTGTTTTACCTATCTGAGAATAATATTGTGAACGGAAGCGGGCAGAAGAATAGCTAATACGGTCATCTCCATATACAGCGACAACCTCCAGATCAGCATTTAATCTGGCAACCCAGACACTGTCAGGATAATTCACTGTACCCGAACTTGAACCTCCGGTTGCTGATTCGTCAATAGCCTGTGACACAACCAATCCTGTAAGGAATGTTCCATCACCCATGTCTACCACACCAGAGAAAGTAGCTTGTTCTTCGATTCTTCCGGTAATTCCTAATGTCGGAATGGTTTTGTCAGACAACGCCAGTTTATTATTCAGATCAATTAAATTAAAGGTTACTCCATCTGTTCTGGGAGTACCGTCTGCATGTGTCAGATCCAGAGTCTGTCCACCCACACTGGTTAAAGCATAGTTGCCAAAAAATCCGTAAGAAGTGAAACGTGAGGTGATCTGGAAAGAACCCATATCATTTAGTGTGCCGTCAGCATTAATTCCAAATCCCAAACCAACACCCGGATCTCCCTGATTATAGATTAATCCGATTGCTGAAGATGGATCTGTATCGAAAATCCATGTGTAGCCGCTTGATTCAAGTTCTTTAATATTTTCGCTAATAGCTAATTGTCCGGATTCAATATTATCTACCAGCATAATATATTCTGTATCTCCATCCTCATTGTTTACTGAGAGGAAAAATCCTTCTCTTGCATCTTCAATTGGGTCCGGATCGGGGTCCGGATTTGGATTAGGATTTAAATCATCATCGTCACCACATGCGTTCAAAACGACTGTACCTGTAAGAATCGCACCCACTATGATGAATGAGTGGAATAAATTTTTAATCTTTTTCATAATTTGAAATTGTAACTTTATATATTATTATTTGGATTTAAAAAAGTAATATCTGAATTTCACATAGAAACTACGTCCCGGCTTTTGCAGGCTGTAATTGTCGAACAGCATTTCATCCGTTATATTTTTTCCCTCCAATGTAATATTGTACATACCATTTTTTAATGAGCAGTTCAGGGAAAGATCATGTGACAACTGGGTAGGTATGGTAATTTCTCCTCCTTCACTTTTCCAACTCCGGTAAAACTCATGCAGGTATTGAAGGTTATATCCAATAGATAAAATACTTCCTTTACCAAATACACCATTGAAATTGTAAGCTGCGTCAGCATTAGAGAAAAGATAAGGAACATTGGGCATCCGGTCTTTATAGGTGATAGATTCTACTCCGCTGGTAGTATATCGTTCCATATTTTCAAGCTTCTGCCAGGTAAGGTTGCCGCCTAAAGAAAACTTATCACCATAGAAGTAACGCGCTTCTCCATCGAATCCTACCGTGCGGACTTTTCCATGGTTAGAATAATAAGATCCCCCATATCTTTGTTCGATTTGACGGCGAATATAATCGCGTGTATCCCGATAGACAACCCCCATATCCAGATAGATCGAATGTAATTGATTGAAAGTACTATTATAGCTTATATTAAAGTTTATATTTTGGCTGTTCTCAGGCTTCAAAGTAGTATTTCCTGACTCCAGCACTTCATCACCAAACAATTCATTTACTGTAGGTAAGCGATATGATTTCTCATAGGATAATTTCATTTGCAAGTCATCTATGAATGTGTAAGTACCAGCCAACCCATAACCGGTTGTGCTGAAACTTCGGCTTTGCTCTTCATAAGTAGAAGAAGCGGTAGAAGTTGAAACATCTACAGGGCCTGTTACATGTACGTTATAGAATTTCACAAAAGCCGAAGTATTCCATTTTGAGTTAGGATGGAATTTATAAGATAAACCTAATATATTTTTATTTGTCTTACGTGTCATATAAGTAGCATCTGTAGCAGTTTCATCACTTACTGCATTGGCAGCCTTCCGTGAAAACGTATTAAATATATTATTCGCTGTGAAATAATGTTTTTCAGCCAGTTTATAATTCACATTCGCATTTACATATCCGCTTCGGTTATTATTTTCACTTAATGAATAGGAACTCTCTCCTTTAGAAGACTTTTCCCTGTAATCCCCATTCCAGTTATATTGACGCGCAAGTGTATCGGTATTATTAGTATGAACCTTATTATATCGTCCCATTAATTTAACATTCAGGTTTTCAGTAAACAGGTTTTTCTTTTCATATGTAAAAGCCGGTATCAGACTTTTCGCTCTGCGTTCTTTACCGCCGAATACAATTTTCATCAGGTTTGCATTCTGAATGTCTGCTTTTTCCTGGCTATAAGTCATTTCCAACATGAACCGGGTTGCCCATACTTTATCACGTATCCCAATTTTACCAACAATAGCTTCATTATGATAGGTATCATGAAAACGTTTAAACCAGTATTCTTCTTTGGAGTAAGTGTTGGTGGTAAGGTCTAATAACTGGGTTTTTACTTTATAATTGTTATCAGAATAATTCTGATAGGCATTCAGTTGGAACATAATTCCCTCTTTCGTAGTATGTCCTAATGCCAGATTTGATTTATGAGTATTAAATGAGCCATAACTATAAGAAGCATCTACATATGTATTACTTGTGCTTTTAGTTACAATGTTGATCGCTCCTCCTAAAGCGTCAGATCCTAATTCAATTGGAACTACCCCTTTGTAGACTTCGATCCGTTCAGCCATTCCAACCGGAATATTATTGATTTGAAAAGCACTTCCGGAACCATCCATCGGGACTCCATCCATAAAGACTTTTACATGTCGTCCGCTAAAACCATTTAATGAGATCTGCATATCAGAACCGACTCCTCCTACTTCTTTGAGTTTTACTCCCGATACACGATCCAATGCGTGTGCCAGATCTAAAGATGTGTTATGTAATGCTTTGGCATCTATAGCCACGACATTAAATGCAGTTTCATTCACTTGCTGTACAGGGGATTTTGCAACAATATCTATATTTTGTAGCTGCACATCATTATCTTTCAATATGACATCTACTACCATGCGGTCATGGGCACTTACATCTACGGGTTTTTCGAAGTCTTCATAGCCAAGAACACGAACACACAGGGTATGTTTGCCAGGAGTTACCCGCAGGAAATAATTTCCTTTTTCATCGGACTGGGTACCCATGGTTGTATTCTTCAGGTAAACTGTAGCGAATTCAACGACTTCGTCCTGGCTGTTTTTAACTGTACCTCTGATTACGGATTGGCGTCCTCCTTGTGTCTGAGCGATTGAGGGATTGAAATTTAAAAGTAATAAAGCTATGAAAACCGAAAGGGTTATTACGCTTGATTTTTGAAAGTTGTTGTTCATCATTTTTGCCTTCTCATTTGCTTTTGCAAAGTTCTCTTAAATTCTGGCAGAGGTCAATCGATATAAATAGGTATATTTTTACTATATCATCTACTAAAATACCTACATATAGTTAACAAAAATGAATCTTGTGATTTATTTATTAAATAAGAGAGGATAAATACTTATAAACGGATAGAAATGTAAAATAGAATCAGCCCTATAAAACCAGGGATTTAGCCCGGTAAATATAAAAAGTATATTTTATAGAAAACAATCCCTACATTCTTTTTTTTAAAGAAGAAGCCTATCTTTGCGGATAGAATGAGGAATATAAAAATAACAGATTGATAAACAGATGGAGTTACTTTTGAAATGGCTGACGGAGATAAATGATTTTTTATGGACCTACATACTCATCATTATGCTCCTGGGTTGTGCTGCCTGGTTCACCCTGAGATCCCGTTTCGTCCAGTTCCGTATGTTCAAAGAAATGATCCGTCTGTTAGGCGAATCAACCGGCAGGCATACCCCAGGAGAAAAACATATCTCCTCTTTTCAGGCATTTGCCGTTTCCTTAGCCAGCCGGGTAGGAACCGGAAATCTGGCAGGAGTAGCAACGGCAATCGCAGTGGGTGGTCCCGGAGCTGTTTTCTGGATGTGGATCATCGCCTTGTTAGGAGCATCCAGTGCATTTGTTGAATCAACGCTGGCACAGCTTTATAAAATCAAAGGGAAAGACTCTTTTATCGGCGGTCCTGCTTACTATATGAAAAAAGGATTAGGCATGTCCTGGATGGGAATTTTATTTGCTGTGCTTATCTCCATTACCTTTGGTTTCGCTTTTAATTCTGTCCAAAGCAATACGATCTGTGCTGCCTGGGAAGAGGCGTTTGGTATTGATGTAAGAATATTGGGAGGAATTATTACCGGACTGACCTTAGTGATCATCTTCGGAGGGATTCAACGGATCGCCAAAGTAAGTAGTATCGTCGTTCCGGTAATGGCATTAGGATATATCCTGCTCGCACTTACGATCGTACTATTCAATATCCGGGAAATACCTGCGGTTTTTAAACTGATCGTCGGAAGTGCTTTCGGATGGGAACAGTTTGCCGGTGGAGGGATCGGCGCAGCACTGATGCAGGGAATTAAGCGAGGGCTTTTCAGTAATGAAGCCGGGATGGGATCCGCACCCAACGTCGCTGCAACGGCAGATGTATCCCATCCGGTGAAACAGGGACTGATCCAGGCATTGGGTGTTTTTACCGATACCTTGGTTATTTGTAGCTGTACGGCTTTTATTATTTTGTTTAGTCATGCTTCCTTATCGCCGGATGTGAATGGGATACAGTTAACCCAGCAGGCACTATCCAATGAAATAGGAAATTTCGGAACTATCTTTGTAGCCATAGCCATCCTGCTTTTTGCTTTCAGCAGCATTATCGGGAACTATTATTACGGAGAGGCTAATATCCGTTTTATCACAAACAAACGGAGTGTTCTTTTCATTTATAGGCTATTGGTCGGTGGTATGGTTTTCTTCGGAGCGTTGACCAGTCTGGACCTGGCATGGGGTCTGGCGGATGTTACTATGGGATTGATGGCCTTGTGTAATCTGATTGCGATTATTTTATTAGGAAGACAGGCTTTCCTACTTCTCAAAGACTATATGGACCAGAAAAGAGCCGGCGTAAACAGCCCGGTCTACCGAAATGGTTGTATTCCGGAGTTAAAAGACAAAGGAGAATGCTGGTAAATCACAGAGAAACTAACTTAATTAATCACATCAAACTAAATGGAACAAATGAAAAAGAAGAAAAAAAGAATACTTATAGGAGCCTTAGTGGCCATGTTTTCTTTTCCTGTAGCAGATGCCTGCACACGAGTGGTATATCAGGGGCCCAACCAGACAATCCTGACCGCCCGTTCTATGGATTGGCAAACTGATATTGGTACTAACCTGTGGATCATGCCGAAAGGGATAGAGCGTACCGGCGAAGTAGGACCCAACTCCCTGAAATGGAAATCGATCTATGGCAGTGTAATCGCTACCGCATATGATATGTCCTGTTCGGATGGAATGAATGAAAAGGGGCTGGTTGCTAATATTTTATGGTTAACTGAATCTGAATATCCCAAATGGGATCAACAGAAACCAGGTCTTTCCATTGCACTGTGGGCACAATATGTATTAGATAATTTTGCGACCGTTGCCGAAGCAGTAGCTGCTCTGGAACAGGATCATTTTACGGTTATCACCGATAAAATGCCAGGAACCGACAGAAACGGGAATGTCCATCTGTCGCTTTCTGACACAGAAGGAGACAATGCGATCATCGAATATGTGAAAGGGGAATTAAAAATCTATCATGATAAATCGTATCTGGTGATGACCAACTCTCCGACATTCGATCAACAGTTAGCAATCCAGGAATACTGGAAAGGGATCGGAGGACTCCATATGTTACCCGGAACCAACCGGGCTGCGGATCGTTTTGTCCGTGCCTCTTATTATATGGATGTAGTTCCCAAAGTGGAAGATATCCGGGTTGCTACGGCTACGGCATTCAGTGTTATCCGGAATGCATCTGTTCCGTTAGGTATTACTACACCTGACCAGCCGAATATCTCTTCCACCCGCTGGCGGACCGTTTCCGATCATAAGAATAAGATCTACTATTTTGAATCGGCTCTGTCCCCCCATGTATTCTGGGTCGATCTGAATGAGATAGATTTGTCTAAAAAAGGGCAGATAAAAAAGCTCAATCTGATCAATGGTGAGATCTACTCCGGCAATGCCTCTATGTTATTCAAAGAAACCCCACCATTCAGGTTTCAGGGATTATAAGATTTTTTCTCCTCATTTACTTTTCATTGACTACTAAATGCAGCTTTTTTGCTTCATCGGGCATCTTATTAAGAGGAAATGATCTAACAGAGTTATGTTAAGAAGGTGTGGTTGAAGTTTAACTCTTATAATTATATATCAGTTATGAAAAAGTTGAGTGCATTTATTCTGGTAACAGTCATTTTACTCTCCTGCTTTTGTATGACTTCCTGTCTGGATGATGATCATATCGTCTGGAAAGTAAGAGGCTACCAATCTATTTTTACCGTGAAAGTTGAAAATGACGGTTATTATTTTCAAAATGATGAAGGGAAAACCTTCTTACCGATCACTCCTGTCCACGGATATTCACCCAGCCGGAATCACCGGGCTTTTGTGACCTATACATTAGGTCCTAATGAAAGTGAAGTAAGTGATTATGCGATGTATGTTCACCGGATAGATTCCATCTTATCAAAAAAGATAGCAGAAAACCTACATGAAAAGAATGACACGATCTATGGGCAAGACCCGGTGAAAATCGAAAAGATATGGATCGGCGGCGGTTTTCTGAATATTAAGTTTGGTACGTACTGGGGCGGTAAAGAGGCTCACTTTGTCAACCTGCTTCAGGAAGATGAAGGCGATCCGTTTACCCTTACTTTCAGGCATAATTCTTATAATGATCCGGATTATAAATGGGCCTATGGATGGGTTGCCTTTGACCTGTCCGGCCTGGAAACTGAAAAGACAGAAAATGAAACATTAAAAATTACGGTAAAAGTAAATACTTATCAAGGGATAAAAGAATTTCCATTTGAGTATAAACCTGAGGAGGATACAGATGAGAGCGAGTTAGAGGGTGAAGAGGAAATATCCTCCATGTCATTGTTTTAAAAACAGATACAGGTAACGAAAAAGCCGGATATTTTATCCGGCTTTTTTATTTTATTTCAATCTTCTATCTAACTCCTTTCACATTCATGTGCAGAGAATAGAGATATTCGGATGCCGTGATAAACAGAGTTTGCATCTCTTTCCCTCCGAAACAAACATTGGCTGTCCAGTTGGCATCTACTGGAATATGTGCGATCTGTTCTCCGGACGAATTAAAGACAGTTACTCCTTTCCCTGTCAGATAAATATTCCCCTGTTCATCAATGGTCATACCATCCGATCCCATGGGAGCAAATAACTTCTTATTTTTCAGAGTTCCATCCGGCCGGATATCATACACATAGGTTTTACCGGCTTTAATATCCGCCACATATAACAGCTTTCCGTCCGGGGCACCTATAATCCCGTTGGGTTGTTCCAGGTCATCATCTACCCGGATCAGCCGCTGACGGTCCGGAGAGAGATAATAGACATGTTGTCCATCCTGTTGCATATCCGGGCTACGGGTCCAATAATCCCGGGGATAAAGAGGATCGGTAAAATAGATCCCACCATCCGGACGAATCCAGAGATCATTCGGCCCATTTAACTTTTTACCATCATATTCCGCCACGAGTATCGTCGGTTTTCCCGACCGATCTATACTCCATAGTTCATTATGCATATCCGAACAGGAAAGAAGATTTCCCACCCGGTCAAAATACATGCCGTTAGCCCGCCCGGTGTTTTCATGGAATATCGACAGCTCTCCATCTACCGACCATTTCCATATCCGGTCATTCGGCTGGTCTGTAAAATAGACATTCCCTTCTTTATCCACAGCCGGTCCTTCCGTAAAATTAAACCCATCCGCCAGTTTTTCCACTTTCGCACCCGGAGCTATAATATCCTGAGCAAAAGCCGGTCCACAGCCTCCCCAGGTAATCAAACAAAAAAGAACAAATATCTTTTTCATAGGAGTCATTTTTAATATACATACACAAAGAGTGAACAGATTCCCTTCAGCGATCCGGCACACAAACCGGTTCACGGGATTAAAAATAGTATTTATTTTCGAATTCTCCAATCAATAAATATTAAAGGCCGGATCCAACCCGAACAAATGACAGGCCCGATTGTTCCTACAAGTACTTTCAGGGTTAATTCTTAGAAACGAAGACAATTCCTGAACAAGTAAGTTATTTAATAATTAAACTATAAAAAGATGGGAAGTGATAAATATGATGTATACAATCCGGAAT
>JAJQEE010000062.1 GCA_021201865.1 Tannerellaceae bacterium
TGATCCTTTCCAAACGCTCCCCACGCGGAGCTCTGCCAAATTTGGGTTGATTCAGAAACAGAACCCCTACACCCACCAATACGATAATAATCCCTACCACAAACCACATACGATGTCTTTTAATCTGATTTTTTCCCTTCATACTCTTTTTTCTCTTCTCACTCCACTCCCATCTATCGACCCGGTCTACTCTCTTTTCCATATATAACTCCATTATAATCCCGTTTTCAGGAACTCACCTATTCAATAAGACGATCCGGAAAAGAAATTATTTTAAATAACAACAAAATAATTACCTGTTTTGCTCTTTCGAATAAATTTCACGGATGAATCACCTAACCCTCTTTTTGCCTCATCCAGTAAGACTTACCACTAACAAACCTCCTGCAAAAATGAGAATAAACCAAAACATAAAAAAACAGGATTTGCAGGAAAGCGAAAAAGAGATCCTCCAAAACGATTTACTCAAAAATAACAAATACATTTGTATCCCACAATAAAACAACTCCATGGACATCGACCAGATCATCGACCAGATATATACATTACCGGAGCAATCCAAAACGATCCTGAAAAAGGCCGTAACCGAAACAGCCTATCCTAAAAACCATGTGCTGTTAAGAGCAGATAAAGTAGAGACCACCGTCTATTTTATCCGGAAAGGAATTGTCAGAGCCTATATCGACTCCGGAGAAAGCGAACAAACGTTCTGGTTCGGCAAAGAAGGAGACACGGTAGTTTCCATGAAAAGTTACGTAGCAGGAGAAAAAGGATATGAAAACATAGAACTCCTGGAAGACTGTATCCTATACCAAATCGATGGGCAACAATTACAGGAATTATTTGAAAAAGATATTTATATAGCCAATTGGGGAAGAAAATTTGCGGAACAGGAACTACTGAAAACCGAAGCACGGTTGATCTCGCGGCAAACGAAAACAGCTACGGAACGTTACACAGAGCTGATCCGGAAGAATCCGGAGCTACTCCAACGGGTTCAGTTAGGCTATATAGCCTCCTATCTTGGGATTACCCAGGTGAGTCTCAGCAGGATCCGGGCTGAGATCCGTTGAAACTCATTTTTTATCCTATGTAAAAGAAAATTCCGGCGGAAGATCCGATCTTTGTAACAAAAAAAACGAAACAAATGAATTGGATCATTCTAATGGTAGCCGGAATATTTGAAGTCGCCTTTACCTCCTGCATGGGTAAAATGAAAGAGACCACCGGCATAGAAATGTACGGATGGATGGCAGGTTTCCTGATCTCCATCATCATAAGTATGGGACTGTTGGTCAAAGCCACCCAGACGCTGCCTATCGGGACAGCCTACGCCGTATGGACAGGAATCGGAGCCGTAGGAACCGTACTGATGGGGATCTTCATATTCAAAGAACCCGCCACTTTCTGGCGTCTATTTTTCATCACAACGCTGATCAGCTCCATTATCGGCCTCAAAGCCGTCTCCCATTAAGAAAAGTGATCTCTATAGGAAAAAATCCGTTTTTTCAGTCACCCGTCACTTTTTCCCTGTAAGAAGCTTATGATTAAATCAATAACACTCAAAAAAAGGTGACTGAGAAAGTGACTGAGATTTTTCAGTCACCTCCTCAGTCACTTTCCGGTGTAATTTCATTCAAAGAATAGAGAGGGTTCTGGTTTTTTAATAATGGGTACGGGGCAGTCATAAGCTATAGGAGTAGTAAGGTTTATCCAATTACCCTTTATCCGGAGAGCCGGATCTTACTGCCTGTTTCCTGCAAACCTCTTAGGTTGAACAGCAGGGGGTTCAACCCTGAAGGTCCCGAGGTTTAAGGTTGAACCTCCTGACCTTTAACCCTGTACCCCCTGGAGTTCAACCTACCGGTTCGGTATCAGGCAGATAGTGGGTAATAAAGAGAAGCATACGCTCTCTGTATCAGACGACTACTCTCTCTACCGGATGGGTAAGATTCCCAGTTCCCTGCGCAGTGAACGGGTGTTTTTTTCACTCAAATTCTGAAGAATAAAAGTTAGCAGTTTTCCTATCCAGGTCTCAGCAAATAGACATAGAACCAAAGAGGAAAAGCAGGCAATAAGAAAAAAGAATTCCATAATAATCAGAAGATAAGATAGACCTCCTGATATTTATTTTAAATACCTTTGCTTGTAAAAAGAGGTGTCCCCAAAGTAAAACAAGAAAATTTAAAAGTTACAATTTATAAGTAATTACCCCGACAGGGGTTGTATGTGAATCGTAGATCAGCCTTAGCCAATAACCCCGGGTAGGCACCCGGGGGGGGTGTAGGCAAAAGCCCTCTCCACAACAACCCGGAAAGGGTTGAACCCGCTTCGGGATTCATAGCGTGTGGCTGCTTTCCACCGCGGGTGAAACCCAGTCATGTTCAGAAGATTTTTCGAAAGGCGATTGGCAAAGGGTGGTTGGCAAAGAGTGATTGGCGAAGAGTGATCTTTATCTCTTAAGTCCCGCAGGGACGGCACATAATAGCCTGGGATGCAAATCCCAGGTCAGGTATCAGGAGTCCATGGAGTGCTGTAAGCACGACACTGCATATACAACCCGATTGTTTTCATAAGATACTATATTATAAAACAAGAAAAAAGGGGATTATTTTTTGCTATTATTGA
>JAJQEE010000098.1 GCA_021201865.1 Tannerellaceae bacterium
ACATGTATTTTCGTGTAAGGTAAATTAACAATAAAAGATAAAAATAAATAGACTAATCCATTGTTGTTTTTTTACGCTTGTTTAACCTAATTAAAAAAGTATCAACCAAAAAAACATACTACCATGGAAGAAGATCAGGAACCAATGGTTATTTGTTTAGAGAATAGTACTAATACAAGAGCTTTCGATGAAAATAATCTAATTCATCGCAGGCCTGGAAACCCCTCCTAATCACAAATAAGAAAAACAAAATTTAAAAAACTCCTGAAAATCAGATGATTTTCAGGAGTTTTTTATTTTCCTTCCATATATATCATCCATTTTTTGATTTTGTAGCCTTACTATCAAACAGTGAAAGCATTAGTAACCGAAGATTTTATATCTTATACGAGTAATTTTTGATAGATTGTAAAGATAAAGAAAATATCTTTACTTTTGAATTTCATATTTGAAGGGAAATGGAAATAGTAAGAATAAAGGATATTAATGTATTAATGGAGTTGCGGTTTGCTTTTTTATCGGAGATGGTTTCTATACCGGAAAAGGAATGGAAATCTCTGGCATGCTATTTTAGAAAGTACTGTGAAAAGCATATCAGCCTGGATGATTTTGTGGCTTTGGGAGTGAGTCTTGAAGGGGAGATTGTCTCCTGTGCTTTTCTTCTTGTGGAAGAACGTCCGGCCAGTCCTGCTTTTCCTAATGGGTGTACCGGAAATGTTTTGAATGTTTACACCTATCCGCAACATCAGCGCAAGGGGTATGGAAAGGCTGTTATGGAGGCTATTATAAAGGAAAGTAAAGAGCGGAATCTTTCTGTCTTGACTCTCTCTGCCACAGAAGCAGGGAAAAGATTGTATGAAAAGTTGGGTTTTACAGTACCTGGGTATACGGAAATGAAACTGAAAATTGAGAGGGAATAATCTAATAGAAACAAAATGGAACAGCCTGATTTTATAAACTTAACAACAGAAAACTTATCCAATGAGCATCTATGCTGTATTATCCGCAGTAAAAAGCTTCATCCGGGTGTGGAGACAAAACGCAGATGGCTTTCTGACCGGCTCCGGGAAGGGCATGTCTTTAGAAAGTTACAGGTAAAGGCTACGGTTTTTATTGAATATGCTCCTTTGGAAACAGCCTGGGTGCCCATCATAGGGGATAACTATTATTATATCTATTGTTTGTGGGTGCTGGGTGCCCACAAGGGGAAAGGATATGGCAAGTCGCTAATGGAATACTGTTTAGCAGATGCCAAAGCAAAAGGGAAATCTGGTATTTGTATGTTGGGTGCACAAAAACAAAAAGCGTGGCTGTCCGACCAATCTTTTGTGAAGAAGTATGGTTTTGTGGTGGTTGATAGGACGGAGAATGGATATGAATTACTTGCCCTTTCTTTTGACGGAACAACGCCACAGTTTGCCCGGCATGTCAAAAGTCCGGAAATCGAAAACAAGGAACTAACTATTTATTATGATATGCAATGTCCCTATATCTATCAAAACATAGGGATGATAAAAGAGTATTGTGAAACAAATCACGTTCCTCTATCTTTAATGGAGATAGATACCCTCCGGAAAGCAAAGGAATTACCCTGTGTTTTTAATAACTGGGCGGTTTTTTATAAAGGGCGTTTGGAGACGGTGAATTTGTTGGATGTGGCCTATTTAAAAAGAATACTTAAGAAGTGATAAACCAAACCGATATCGTAATAAAGCCTCTCCAGGAGGCAAACTACTCTTTTCATTAATTCTCCTTTCTCTTTAAAAGAGGTGGACAAAGCCAAATGTATTTCATATACTGGTTGTAAATCCTGAAATTTTGAACAAAATCCTTCCTTAAAGAATTGTATTAAGATGAAGTTGTAAATTGGACTGGCTACACATGGGAACAAATTTGAAGAAGCTTTTTCTGGATGACCGTTTTATTCTGGTACTTATTTTTATCAATTCCGTGTTGATCTTTATACAGGATTTTGATGGGGCTCCTGCTTTTTTGAATTATCTGGATAATTTTTTTACGGCTCTCTTCACGGTGGAGATGATTATCAAAATACGATATTATGGCTTTCAGGAATATTGGAGGAATCTTTGGAACCGGTTTGATTTTATTCTGATCATGATTGCTCTTTTTTCTTTATTGATTGATCTTTTGGATGTGGGACATAATATTCCTTTGAGTTATATTCTTGTGTTGAGGGTACTCCGGTTGTTTAAATCGTTCCGGATTTTCCGGTTTCTTCCGAATATCAATAATATAGTGAAAGGACTCCGGAATGCGATGAAGGCTTCTTATTTCATCACTTTTTCTTTTGGTGTTTTGTTGGTGATCCTTTCAGTTCTGACTTGTTCCATATTCAAAAATCTGGCGCCGGAATATTTTGCGACTCCTTTGCAGTCTGTTTATAGTATGTTCAGGCTTTTTTCAGCGGAGGAGTGGTATGGTATATCCGATCTGATATCACAGCGAAGTTCTCCGGCGATGGCTGTTTTTACCAAGATCTATTTTATTGTATTACTCTTTCTGGCAGGGGTTTTGGGAGTGTCATTAATTAATTCCATTTTTGTGGATGCCATGGTGAGCGATAGTAGTGACCGGTTGCAGGAGAAAGTGGATCTATTGACCCGGAAGATAGAGGTTTTGATCAAGTCTGATGAAATAAAACTTCCGGAAGTTCCGGAAGAAGACAGGGTAAGCGAAAAGAAGGAGGACGATCTGTAACTTTTACTTCCTGCCTGTCTGATCTTTCTTATTCACATTCCATCAATAAAAGCTTTTTTAGCTTTACGGAATCCCGGAAATAAGACTCTCCGGGGTGCATGCCAATTAACTTATGTTTTCCTGTTTCTGTGATATGAAATAACTCAGGGCGGTCCATTGCGATGACCGTTAACAGGTCATAGGGATTACTTATTTTATCAATGGCCTGAAGTGCTTCTTTAGCTAAAATGGAATCCGGAATACCAAATACGCGATAGAAAGTTGCAGAGTCTCTTTGCAGAAAACAGGCAAGCCCCATTTCTGCTGCTTTTTGTATATAATCTCCGGCTTTATGGAGTTTCTGAGTCGTTTGTATCATCTCTTCCCGTGTATATGCCATTGGATAGGCAGCGTATTTTCCCAACAATATAAAAGGCACCTGATCCTGGAAAGAAAATAGAAAATGGGCGGCTTCCATATCCTCTCTAAGGTTATATGAAGCATTATCCGGCAGTAAATATCCCTTCCCATCAGTTGCCGCTTGTCCCTGTATATAGATAGAATGGATATGTTGTATCTTTGCAGGGGTAGAGGATAAATAAGCTGCGAGGTCGGTTGCCTGTGACGGGACCACCACTCTTAATTCTCCCGGATATTGGTTTAGGAGAGAGTCTATGAGCATTTGGGGAGTATGGAAAAAAATAGGAGAGTCGTTTCCAGTCCATTTTTTTAGTGAATCTTCCAGGGTGAACTCGTACGGATTGTTTTCAAGTGTATGCTCTTTCAGGTAATCGGAGAGTTGTGTAGGCTTTGGAGCTGTTTTCCAGGGAAAAGCGGCACCTACGGCAATGGGTGTTTTTTTATTGAATAGCTGAAGAAAAAGGGATAATGAATGAGCTCTGTTTTCAGGAATATAGCTGTTGCATACTACTCCGGCGAGTTCAATGTTAGGATTCATAGCCAAATATGCAAACGCTTCGGCATCGTCTACGTCTCTTCCAAAATCAGTAAATATCAATACCGGAATCTTATCTTCTTTACTCCCTTGCCGGCAACCGGATAGGATAAAGAGACAGATCCCCAGAAAACAGATCCACTTATTCATACCAGTTTTTCAGAATATGTATCCGGACCTCTTTGATTTCAGGGTCCCTATTCTTCCACAAAGTTAGATATTAAAAACGGATTTTCCGGAGATCCCTATTTTCTTTTCCTACGTTTTAATTAAAAATCGCTGCCTACTCTTCTTTTGAACGGGTGCACCCTTTCTTCACAACGGGTGCACCCGTTGCAGTGAGAGGTAGGCGGCGATTGGGAAGATCGCCGGTCAGGTCCAGGATGTCACACTGACCACCCCGACTACAATCGCCCAGTCATTAATTTCTGTGAGAGGAAGTTCATAAGGCATATAACCGTCTTCTGTGTTAAAAGAGACGCAACGAACGTATCCGTCTGTTTCCGCCGGGACTATTTTTTTGATCACGATCCCTTCTGCCGTAGAGAGGGCGTAGGTTTCTCCCCAGCGGATATGGCTGCGGCTCTTCCAGATCCGGCAGACAACTATGTCTCCTTCCCGTATACTTTTCCGCGGATCTTTTCGGTTGAGCATGCTGTCACCTTTGGCCTGAATGGAAAAATCGTACTCTTTCATAAAAGGGAGGGAGAGTGTAGTACAATCTGTTTCTTTGACTGCAACTGAGAACCCTTTCGGAAGGCCACAAACAGCATAGGTAGAATCAATATACGGTTTTAACGGATAGATTCTTTGTGTTGCTTCGGATGGTTCTGATCGGAGCATTTTCCCTTGTCCGGTCAGCAGCCATTCCAGACTGAGGTCCGGAAATTTACGGATCACTTTCTCGATGGTATCCGAAGTCACAGAATTAGATCTGGAAGAAAGGTATCCGGAGGCAATCTCCACATATTCTTCAAATTTATTCCTTCCATATCCCATTTGTTTGGAAAATAATCTCAGTCTATCTTTTGTTGTCATAGTGATATTTGTCAGTATATGTTGCGGTAGAAACTTTTTTATTTTAAATGTTTGACAAATAAAAGAAATAATCTTTGAATTTGGCTTATGAAAGAAAAAGATTTATTCTCTGATTTAGTCAATTGTAGTTAATACGATGAAAATTTTCAGTAAATACATATTGTTTTCAATGATATATATCACTACTTTTGTTCTAAGGGAACGGAATAAATGATCTTTTATAAATTAATGGAATTGCGTTATATGAAAAAATACATTTTCAATCATTTGCCCATTTGATGGTATGCCTGATATGGGCTGTTATTACGATTGTTTGTCTGGCAGGAGCATTTAGTAATCCATGCCATTTTATCACTTTTGGAATGAGTGCTTCTGCTACCGGGGTAGCTTATACCAGTTGGTAAAAGAGAGGATATTCCTCAAAAGGGCTGTCCGATAGGCTGCCGGATGGACTGCTCTTAGGGTTGCCGGATGGGCTGTCCGTTGGGCTGTAAAATAGCCGGACTATTATAATATATAAATATATTATATAAACTAAAACAGAAACAAAAGAAAACGAGAGTAAAAGAAAAGCGCGCGCCCGCCTTTTTTGTTTTTTTATTTAATTCTCAGTGATTAAGGAGGTTAGGCTTGTTTTTTTTATTCGTGCGGATTTTAATAAGACAAATATGGAAAAAGAAAAAGTAGTGACTTTCCGGATAGATTATAGTTTATTGTCTGATATGCAAAGGATTGCGAAAGAAGAACAAGTATCTACCAGCCGTTTGATCCGGGCAGCATTAAGAAAATTTACAGAAGAGTATGAAAACAAAGAAAGCACCCCTGATGGAGATTGCGAAGCTTCATCAGACCCCTGTTAATAAATCCAAGTTCAATTCAACCGTCAACCAGTTGATTGAAGCTCATTATGAGGCTTTATCCTGTGAACTGGTACGAACGGAAGAGGATCAGGGCATTTTTCAGGATGTCGTTCTTTCCATGACCTATAAGTTCAAAGAAGGTGATTTCTGCCAGGCTTTCAGGAAAGAATTCCGGTCTCACAAGTTCCGTCTGACCCAGGTGAAATATGCCAACCGCTATAGATTTTGTGATATGGATAAGCCGGAATTGCTCCGGGATCCTTCTGATACATGAGACCTTAAATACAAATAAATCTATCCTGCTTCCCGGGGCCTTGCTCCGGGATTCTTTTTTATCAAAAACCACCCATCTTTCCAAGGGTGATAATTTCTCTTCTCAAAACACCCTCAAATGTAATACAAATAGAATGTATATAGAGTGAAGGCATGTAGATGTCTTCTCTGTAGTGTGTATGTCACTCATAGCTGAATCGTATTTACAAATTATAAATAAAAACCGGTGATATTTTGGGTTAACCCTCAAGTAATAAGAGAAATGGCAGTATACAAAGTATATAAAGACAGTGACCTGAAGGTACAATTGAGCCTGAAGGATTCAGAAAGCAGACCTTACCGTGTCATGGATACGGTGAAGTTCGTCATTCGTTTTTTTACTACGAATGAGAATGAGTTTATAGAGGCAAGCTACATACATGGACAATCGGTTAATCTGGAGACCGGGGAGCATTACGATCATGCAGTTTTCTCCCGGGAGAACCTGAAAAAGTTGAAAGATGGAGCGATATACTATAGCTATGAAGTGACGCTGATAGACGCTGGTGGAAAGGACTATCTATTTAAGGAAACCGTTAAGGGACAAACGGAAATGATCTTAAAAACAAGGATTAAATATGTCAAACAACATTAATTTAGAAGTAAACAAAATGCATCATACTTCAAGAAATTCAAATGTCGGTTTCCCGGTTTGGGGAACGATCGTAGGGGACCTGAATAAACAGGAAGACCTGATGAAACTTCTTTCTACTTTACGGAAAGAGGATCTGAAAAGGGTACGTTTAGTATCCAACAGTAAAATGGGTAAAGATATGCGCTTTTATTCCTCCTTGCATGCGGCTGTTCATGCGGCAAAGGAAGGGGACCTGATCCTGATCTGGGAAGGTGTTTACAATGAAAGCGTAACTATTAACAAAGATGACCTGACACTGAAAGCACTTTCTTCTGTGGCAGAACATCGTGGAGTTCAGGTCACCGGGCAGTTGGCGATCAGTGCCTGTAATGTGAGTCTGGAAGGCATTGAAGTGACCGGTAAAACTACGATTGCGACAACAGGTGGTAAAACGGTCATGAACAACATGTACCTGAAAGGAAATACGCATATTACGGGCCAGGGAGAGATCTACATGGAGAAATCCCAGGTAAATAACCTGGATATCCAGACATTGCTGTATGCAAATGTCTATCTGGCTAACTGCATCTCCACACAAGGTCATAGCTGGGCTATTAATTCATTAACCTCTACTTTGACAATTGAAAAGTGTAATTATATCAGTCTCGAACACAATGCAGGCGAAGTAATGGTGTTTGGTAGCTGGTTTGTGGCTCCTCACCGGGACAGTTATGTGATCCGTTCGACAGCAGAGGCCGGAAAACTTTTTGTTTTCAATAGCTCTGCCCGTAGCAAGGATGCCATCCGTGGAAAAGTAAATAAAACAGGCGCATGTGATTATCAATTTTCAACTTTCAACTTTAACCGGGAAGATAGTGTATTGACCGGGAAAGAAATAGATCCTGATTTCTACATTACTGATTACTACACCAAGGATGAATTGGATTATCTTCTTAATCTGAAAGTGGATCAGACTGTTTTTGAACAATTCCAGGCTGACAATACCGGAGTGATCGATGCGCTGAAAGAGGAGGTGAATACCCGTATTGATGATGAAGTAGAAGAATTAAATGAAACGATCCGGACCCTGGAAGAAAAAGTGGATGCTAATCAATCTGCTTCAGACCAGCGTATTTCAGATCTGGATGAGAAAGTTGAGTCGTATAAAGAGGCTACAGACCAGTCCATCGCTGACCTGGATAGCAAAGTAGATGTAAACAAGGATGCGACCGATCAAAACATCGCAGATCTGGATACAAAGGTAGAGACTTACAAAGAATCAACCGACCAGTCCATTGCAGATTTAGAGAATAAGGTGGATGCCAATAAGGATGCTGCGGAACAGGGTCTTTCCGTTCTGGAAACAAAAGTCGAGTCTTATAAAGAATTGACAGATGCATCTATTACAGATTTAGGAGCCAGAGTCGATTCAAATAAAACAGAAACAGATCAGTCTATTTCTTCTTTGGATGACAAAGTGGAAGATTACAAAGAGGAAATCCAAACAGAGATCTCTGATCTGGTTGTGAAAGCGAAAGCGTATAAGGACTCAAATGATCAGGCGGTTGCTAACTTAAATGACAAAGTCGATACAAACAGGGAAGAGATAGACCAGTCTGTAGCAGCGTTGAACAACAAAGTTGAAAACTACAAGGAGAATATTAATACTCGTATTACCAATTTTGTTGAAAAAGCGAAAATCTATCAGCAATCTAATGATAAAGCAGTGGCTGATCTGGACGACAAGGTAGACGCGAATAAGATTGCATGTGACCAGGAAATGAATGATTTCAAAGCTGAGACAGCCGGAAACTTCCAGAATGTACAGGCAGAAATTGATTCACTGGAAGCCAGAAAGGTTCCTTACTTTGATGATAAACGGATCTTACTGGACAATCATCGGAATCTGTTGGGCTTACGAACAGATGGAGAAGGTGTGAATCTGGCGATGGTAAGCCAGTGGGATGTCGCTGATTTCGGTTCTGCCACCTTACCTTTGAATCTGAATGCCAGTGAACGTCCGACAGTTCAGTTGGCAGGACAGAGTGGTGATGATGCGGAAAAAATAGCTTTCCTGAAAGATGTGGATGCAGTACAGGAAGTAGTGGAGGAAATGAAAGAGATCGCTGCCAATCTGGTGCATATTGAGTTTGAACAGGTGGATGAACTTCCTGTAGAAGGACGTAGTAATATAATCTATCTGGTACCTCATCAAAGTGTGAATGATAGGATTGATTATTATTTTGAGTACGTATGGCTTGAATCAACCGCTAAATATGCTTCCATAGGTACTACTGAAATTGATCTGTCCGGATATTATACGAAAGAAGAATCGGATATCCTTTTTTCTGAGTTAAATATAAATATAGATGAAGCGATCCAGGATTTGTCAGATAATAAGCAGGATAAACTGATTGCTGGTGATAATATCCTGATAGATGGAAGAAAGATCTCGGCTATTGATACGATCTATGATGATTCGGAAGTGAAAGGATTGATCGCTGCCCTGGAAGAAGAGGTGGATAAAAAGGCAGATGCTGACACTGTTTATACTAAAGAGGATGTAGACGGAAAAATCGATGATGTGATTGCTGGTCAGGTAGATATGTCTTTGTATTATAAGAAGACTGAAACGGATGAGTTGTTAGATGAAAAACAGGCTCAGTTAACGGCTGGTGCCAACATCAAGATTGATGAAAACAATCAGATCTCAGCGATTGACACGGTCTATGATGATTCGGAAGTGAAAGGATTGATCGCTGCCCTGGAAGAAGAGGTGGATAAAAAGGCAGATGCTGACACTGTTTATACTAAAGAGGATGTAGACGGAAAAATCGATGATGTGATTGCTGGTCAGGTAGATATGTCTTTGTATTATAAGAAGACTGAAACGGATGAGTTGTTAGATGAAAAACAGGCTCAGTTAACGGCTGGTGATAACATTGAGATTGATGACGACAACAAGATTTCGGCTGTTGATACAATTTATGATGATACAGCGATCTGTGAACAGCTCGAGGAGGTGGAAAAAGAGACTGAACGTTTGCAGGAGGACCTCGAAAGTATAGAGGAAACGCTGAAATTGAAAGCGGATAAAGAAAGTGTTTACACAAAAACTGAAATTGATGAAGAGCTGGATACGAAGCAAAACAAGCTGGTAGAAGGTCATAATATTTCTCTTGTCCAAAATGGTGATGGAACAGTGACTATTAACTGTAATGAGTTTAACAGTGTGAAAATTGTTACTGAATTACCTGAAAGCGGAAAGGAGAATGTACTGTACTTATTGATTCAGGATGGAGAAGACACTACCACTATTTTCGAAAAATATGTTTGGGAAGAAGGTGTATGGGTATCACAAGGGGATGTCGCGGCAGATGTGGATCTGGATTCTTATTATACAAAGACAGAAACAGATCTGTTATTAGAAGAGAAAGCAAATGTTGGCCAGTTAAGCAATTATTTAGGTAAAACAGAAAATGCGGCTTCTGCTACTAAGCTGGTAACTGCACGTACGTTGTGGGGACGTTCTTTCAATGGGGAAGCGAATGTAAACGGAGCTTTGGAAGAGGTAACCACCATTAGTGCCAGTGGAAACATTACTACTTCTGCTAAGTTTGTGGGAAATTTACAGGGAAATGCAGATACGGCAACTTCTGCTACAAATGCAACAAACGCTACGAATGCAACAACAGCAGCCAGTGCGGCTAAGTTAACAACAGCAAGGGCGATCAATGGTGTGAATTTTAATGGTGAAGGAGCCATTACGGTTCCTCTTAAATTCCCATCTACCGGTATTACTACACTGACATCGTTAAATTCGGTAAATATTGCAGCCAATTATGACCTGCGATTTACAGCAAGTGCGAATCAGACATTGTCTTTTGCGGCCGGAACGGATGGTGCAGAATGTATTATTTCTATTAAAAACTCTGCTGCAGCCACGATCACTATTACTTTCCCGGCGACGAATGTGCAGACGGATGAAACAAGTATGACAATTGCTGCCGGTGAAATTGGTGAAATCAGTGTGCGTTATCTGTTTGATAAATTTGTGATTAAGGTTATCTGATTTAATTGATTATTCAAAAAGTAAGACTGTTACCTGTCACTTTTTTAAAGGTAACAGTCCACTTGTTGGATAGAAAATAAAAAAATGAGAAGAAGAAGCGATGAAAACGAGGCACTTATATTTACTATACAGATTAGTGACTCTGATAAAAAAGAAATAGTTTTCCCGGTCCGTTTTACTGGAAGTATAGATTTTGGTGATGGAAATACGACAGGGGTGGATCATGAAGAGATTGTACATACCTATCCTTCAGAGGGTGAATATATAATTAAAATATATTCAAGAGATATTACGTGGATCTCTGTCCGTGAAGGATATGATCATTATTGTGAAGCACTTCAATCTATAGATAGTTGGGGTAGTGGAAATGTGTTAGTGGAGGATGAAGGGTTTTACAATTGTATAAATCTGAAATCTTTACCGGAAGAGATCAGAAAAACCAAAGTAAATGCAGCGTATACTTTTTATAACTGTAGCTCTTTAGGCCATATCCCTGGCAACCTGTTCTCAAATATGCCGGATATGAAATCTTTTTATCATACATTTTTCAACTGTTCAGCACTGGAAACTATACCTGCCAGTCTGTTTGCCTATACACCGGAAGTTACTGCTATAGGTGGTGTTTTCTGGGGATGTAGTTCTTTGAGGGCTATTCCGGATCATTTATTTGATCATACTCCTCTGGTGGTTACATTTAATTATTCCTTCTGTAATTGTAGTATGTTGGAATATGTTCCGGAAGGATTGTTTGATCATACACCACATGTGATTACTTTTGCCGGATTATTTTGGGGGTGTAACTCGTTACAATCTGTACCGGAAGGACTATTTGATCATACACCCAACGTGAAGAATTTCTCTAATCTGTTTAGGAATTGTGGAAACCTGGGAGAGATCCCGGTTGGATTTTTTAATCATACACCACTGGTAACCGATTTTTCCTATACATTCTGTAATTGTAAATCGGTGGTCGTCATTTCGGAATCTTTGTTTGATTATACGCCGGAGGTAGAGACTTTTATTTATACTTTTTATGGTTGTCCGTTGGTTGAATCAATTCCGGAATCTCTGTTTAAGGATTGTCCTAAGGTAACAACTTTTGCTTATACTTTTGCAGGGTGTATATCGGTCAAAACGGTTCCGGAGTCTTTGTTCGTGGCTAATCCGGAGGTGATTACTTTTGAAGGTACGTTTATGGAGTGCCGTGGTTTGACCCGTATTTTTCCGGGATTGTTTACTTACAACCTTAAAGTAACAAATTTCTCTCATACGTTTAAAAACTGTATAGTGCTGGAAGCTATTCCAGAGAATTTATTTCTTTATAATAAGGAGATTGAAACTTTTTCGTATACGTTTGCCTCGTGCAGAAAGGTTACGTCTATCCCAGGTAATTTATTTGCAAACGCGCCCAAAGTGACAGATTTCACCTATACATTTATGGGTTGTCATTCTCTGACGACTGTTCCGGAAGATCTGTTTGTGAATAATCCGGAAGTGGAGGATTTTAGGGCGGTATTGTCTGAGTGTTACTTTTTAGTCTCTGTACCGGAAAATTTATTTGCACAAAATACAGGAGTTCTGAGCTTTGCTTTGGCATTTAGTGCTTGTATTTCCTTGCAATCTATTCCGGAAAACCTGTTTGCCAATAATCGGGAGGTATCTAATTTCTCTTCTACATTTCGTGGATGTACTTCTTTGACTTCTGTGCCGGGGAGCTTATTTAGCCGTAATCCCAAAGTACGGGTATTCCCTTCCGTATTTTATGAATGTACAGGTTTAACATCTATTCCGGAGGGCCTTTTTGCCAAGAACACAAGGGCGTACAGATTTTCTTATGCTTTTTATAAATGTACTTCCTTGACTTCTATTCCGGAAAAGCTATTTGCAGAGAACCGGCAAATTGAGTATATCGAATCGGCATTTAGTGATTGTGTAACTTTGACAGGATTAACACCTGTGGATCCGAATGGAGGGAAATTATGGGAGAGAAATGGTAAAGAGGGATATCCTTCTCTTTTGTCAGGTTCGGCCTGTTTTCAGGCATGTATGGGATTGGCTGACTATGAAGAGATTCCTGATGACTGGAAATAACGTTAGATAAAAAGTTCATTTTAATCATAAAGTGGAAAGATCTTTCCTATTCTCTATTCATATCTATTTAAAAAACGAAAACAATGTTAGTTGAATTACAGGAAGCAAAAAAGCACTTAGTCATTGATCCGGACTATCAGGGAGATGATGAATATATCATTTCACTGATTGATACAGCGATTGATGCAGTGGGCTTACATATCCAGCGGACTCTTAAAGAGATTGCTGAAGAGAGAGGATATCTGCCTTCTCCCTTGAAGGCAGCAGTTCTGTTGCTGGTAGGAAATCTTTATGCTAACCGGGAACCGGTTTCGTATGAAGAGGTGAATGAGATCCCTTATACCTATGAATATCTCTTATCCCTTTATCTGAAAAATCCTTCCCTGGTATGAGAGCAGGCGGTTTAAATAAGATCATCCGGGTTGAGAACCGGAAAGAGCAAAAGAACCGGTTTGGTGAGGTCGAAGTAAGCTGGGAACTATTTCTGGAAGCGAATGCGCTGGTAGAGGAGGAGACCGGAACTCGTGTCATAGAGAATGGAGAAACGATTGTTTCCTATTCCAAGACATTCATTGTACGTTCTTATCCGGGAAACATCATTCATGAAAATATGCGGATCCTTTTTGATAAACGGGCTTACCGGATTCACAGTATTCTTCGGGAAAGAGATCGGACGGTTATTCATACGATTTACTGGAACAGATAAAATATCCATTCCATAGAATATAAACAAAGAATCATTCAGGAGGGAAAATAGAGTGAAAGACGGAGTTGATGTGGGCGTGCTTATTTATAATGAGCTGATCCGGGATAATGAAATAAAAAAAATAGTACACGGGAATATTCATCCGTTGATGGTCAAAAAAAGAGATTCCTTATCCTTTTGTGATCTATCAGCGTACGGAATTAGAAGCTGTGTATTCCAAAGACAGAGTAGTTCAGGATAAAGTCACTATGCAAATAGATTGTGTCTCTGATTCCTACTCAGAATGTGTTGAAGTAGCCTCTTTAGTCAGGAGATGCCTGGATAATATGATGAAACGGGGAAAATTGCAGATCCGTTTGTCGAATGCTGAAGAGGAGGCTTCCGAATATGCGTTTAAACAACGACTTTTTTTACAATAAAAATAAACTATTAATTCATTAATTAAAAAACAATTATGGCTTATAATGGAGATCATATTATAAATGGCTCGGACTTGATGCTGTTTGTGGATGGAAAATCAGTGGCATATGCAACCAGTCATTCATTAGATATTACGAATGAAACTGCAGATACCAGTAATAAGGACACCGGAGGTCGCTGGACCTCAGCAAAAGTGACCCGTACCAGCTGGACTGTATCTACTGAAAACCTCTATGCTTTACAAGGTGAGGGACAGACTTTTAATGATTTGTTTGAACTTCTGCAAAAGGAGGTACAAATTGTTTTCTGTCTGGAAAGTGGTTATAAGAATAAACCGGTTACGGGTGTTCCTTCCGGAGGCTGGACACAAATCAATAGTCCTAAATATAGCGGAGAGGCAATTATCACTTCTTTATCTGTTAGTGCACCGGATGCGGATAATGCTACTTTTTCAGCAGAGTTCACAGGGATTGGTCCTTTGACTACAGCCAGTACTGCCGGAACTTTTGCTTCCACCTCTAAATAAGAAACGAATTTAAAGTCCCAGAAATAGATAGTCCTTCTATAGAACCCAGGGTAGTGATCAGCCCTGGGTCCATGCCTTTACCCATGATCAGAGAATAGTCAACTACTTAAAGTAAATCGTAGAAAAATGGAAATTATAATTAAAGAGAAAAGTTATAAAGTAAAATATAGTATCAGGGCAATGATGGCTTTTGAACAGATAGCCGGAAAAAATTTTGAGATCAAAAGTCTGACGGATCTTTACATCTTTTGCTATAGTATGGTTTTAGCAGGAATGAATGAAGAGCCTCTTGCGTTTGATGATTTTATTGATGCATGTGATACTGATCCCCAACTTATTACTCAGTTATCGGAGTATATGAATAAGTCTGTAAAGATGAATGAACAGTTGAACAAAAAAGCGGATACAAAAAAAGCGGAAGAGCAAGTAAGCCTACGGGAATTGTATACCACCTTGGTCGTAGGTGCCGGAATCTCTCCGGCATATGTATTAGACGAGATGCAATGGTATGAAGTAGAAGCAGTCCTCGATGGATATGACCTAAAGCAAAGAGAAAATTGGGAAAAAGTAAGAACTTTGGTTGTTGCATCTTTGCAATCTAATTCTTCAAAACGTTTAAAAGCACAAAAAGCGTTTCCTCTTCCCTGGGATAAGCAGGAGCAGAAAAGATCTGCCGGAAAAAAAAGAAAAACCCTCCACTGAATATATTCATCAGTTTCAGGAAGAGGCATTCAAGTGTATAAATAGTGAAAGAGTAGAAGTTAATTTGGATAAATTGAAAATATATGGCAGATAATATAACGGTCAGCCTGAATTTGGAAAATAGTTTGTTTAATGGTAAGTTAAATCAATCTATTCAAATGGTGGCTGAATTTGAGAATAAAGTAAAAGCATCTTCTAAGGGTGTTCAGGGGGCAATCCAAGGACTTCTTAATCCGATTCAACTGGCTTTCTCTGCTTTTAACACCTTTAAGCAGGTAGTTGATATAGCAAGCAGTGTTAGTGAAGATTTTGCCAAAACCGTAAAAATTGCCGAAGATGGAGTGGATGCTTTTTTATATCTCTTACTCAGGGAAATGTATCTAATTTTTTAGGGAATCTGGGAAATGTAATATCGAAAGCAAAAGAATTGAGTGATGCATTAGACCGGATTAGTAAACAGAAAGAGTATCAAAGTATAGTATTGGATGAACTGGAGCGTGAATTAATCATTCAGGGAAACATAGCAAAGGATCGCTCAAAAAGTGAAGAGGAAAGGTTAAAAGCTGCAAAAGCTTATCTTGTTGCTTTACAGGAACAAAATAGAGTGAAGAAGGCTTCTTTGCAGTTAGACCTGGAACAACAGGGAATGGCATTTAATAAACAACTCGCTGTAACAGGATATGGGGGAGCAGACGTAGATGCTCCACAGGTAAAACTTGCTTTGGAATATGTCTCTGATCCTAAAAATAAACAGACCCTGAAAAACTTACATGAAGTTGAAACTGCATTTTTACCCTGGGTTGTGGTTGACGGTAAGAGTCAATCCAAAAGCTCTGCCCGTGGTATGTTGGATAATCAGGTTCGTGAAAGCCTTGGACACGGGGGAGAAATGGGCACTGATTTTCTGGAATTAGTCTATTATATTTCCCGGATGAAAGAGGAAGGCCGGGGAATGGGAGCTGAGTTTGTAAAAATGGCAGGACATATGGAAGACTTTGACAGACTGATAGAAGGCAGTTACAAAGATTATGAACTTATGGTAGAAGCTATTAAAGAGACAAATACTCCCATGAAAGACATCAATACAGCACAGGAAGGTTCGGTAGCGTATATAAAAAAACAGTTATCAGAAGCTGAAAGATTACGGGATTCCTATGCTTTTATGTCTCGGGAATGGAAAATGCAGAATGCTGAGGTAATGGAGCTTGAAAGAAATTTATCCCGGATAGAAGGTATTATGCAGCGGTTGAACGAGCCCCTAACTTTAATAGAACCGGATGCTATACCCAAATTGGATACTGCAGGTAAAAATATGGAAGGACTATCGGCTGATCTCCAAAGTTTTAAAGGAGGGCTGGATTTGCCTAAAAAGGAGGATGGAATGGACTTCCCGGCAGACGATGCGAGGACCTTTGGTAGTGTAATGGCAGATCTTTGGGGATCATCTAAAGAAGTTGGGACAATTTTTGGGGATACTGGAAAAGCTATTCAACAGTTTGCCGGAGATAGTAAGGAGGGAGCTATTGCGGCGAATGCGATGACACTGGCTCAGCAGGGATTAGCCTTTGCTACTGCTATTGCGCAGGCTGTTACTATGGGTTTCCCCGCTCTTTTAGCATCTATCCCGGCAGCTATTGCTGCTGTTTCTGCCGGAGTGAAAGCGATTGGCTCTTTTGCTACAGGAGGTATTGTTGGTGGAGGAAGTTATACCGGTGATCATTTGCTGGCTCGTGTAAATAGTGGAGAAATGATCCTCAATAAGGCACAGCAATCCAATCTGTTTAATATGGTCAATGGTGGTATGAACTATACCGGTTCGCCTCAAATGGTTGTGTTAAGTACCCGTATCAGAGGAAAAGATATTGAGATCAGTGGAAATAATTACCGTAAAATTCAACGTAAATTAGGATAATGGCATACAATATAAAATATAGAATTCCATTTGTGGATGTAAATGATCTTCCCTATGTAATTGAAATATCATCTGAAGATGCAAGTGGTAATCCTGTCGAATTGATACCTGGAGAAGACCCGATTGTGGTCTCTTACAAAGATGATGATAATATTTATAATCCTTTGCGATTTGCTGCTGCAACGATCACTATCCTGGTGGAGGCTCCCATGTTTGACTTGTATGTGACTCAGCCCCTGCAATATAAAGTAGATCTGAAACAGGAGAATAAGCTGAAATATACTGGGTTTATTACTCCGGAGGTGTTTTCGCAGGATTATAACGGGTATCTGACTCAATTTCAGATTGAAAGTATTAGTGCTCTGGCGGTTCTTGAATACTTTAAAATGGATTTGGATTCTCTTTCGGGTGCCAATCGCCTTGATTTTATTAAAGGAAAAAATGAGTATGGGATTTTGAATATGGCCTTTGAAAAGATTCCGGAGTCGTATGAAGCGATCTATTTTCCTAAAATATTTGGAGAGGAGTCTTCTTATTCCATGACAAACTATTGGATGTTGGCACAAAACTTTAGAGACGATGATGGAGAGGTATGGACTTTTAAAGAGTTTCTGGAAGAGTTTTGTAAGTTCTGGGGCTGGACATTAACCGAGAAAGATGGGGAAGTTTATTTTCTGGATCTGGATTACATGAAGTCCTATACATCCTGGTTTAAATATAACGGAACTTTATCTGTTGTTGGTAGTGATTCCTTTTCACCGGATTTACAACTTTTATCGGAGAAAGAGTCTACAGGTCCCGGAAACGAAATCAGTATTGTCCCAGCCTATAGTAAAGTAACTATCAAAGATTCGGATTACGAGTTTAAAGCAGAGTTCCCACAACTTAAAAATCTGAAAGCGTATGATAATCATAGTCCGGTTTTACGGAATAACCTTTTCAGATCCTCAAGGGACAAAAGTAGTTATAGAAAAAATCGATATCAGGCTTGGAATTTTTATCGATATTATGATTGGAATGATAAAATCACTCTTTATCTATATGATGGATCCGGAAATCCTATAAATTATCCGGATTCTTTTGATGTTGTGGATAGTTATATGGGTACAAGGATTGAACGTCACCAACGCTTTGACGATTCAAATAGAGGCAAAGTGGAATGGGAGTATGGTCCGGTATATGTTTTTAAGAATTTTATGAATGCCGCGGATTCTACCGGAGAGTACCGGAAAGATAAAATACAAAATACCGGTGGGGATTCATTATTATTAACTGGTAGTACAAATCCACAGCAGATAGGACGTAAATGTTTGTCTGTGAGAACTGATCCGGTAGTAATGGGAAATACTATTTTACAAATAAACTTTGAAGCTGCTACAACTAAAGAAGTATATGGTGCCTTATCAGATAAAAAGCTATGGCGTAATGATGCATATAAACATGTTTCTACAGATAAAAAGTTTTATACATTTGCTTCTTTCAGGATTGGTGATTACTATTGGACTGGTAATCAATGGAAAAAGGGTGAAGCCCAATTTCGTATTGATTTTTCGGTGGCTGAAGACGATCATACCTCTACTGGGGAATTTAGAAAAATATTACCTGGCCAAACAAACATTAGAGAAGGAGGGTTTGAAGGTGGATATATTATTCCGGTAAGAGCCAAAGAAGGTTTTCCTAATATTGTCTTTGGAGATATTGAATTAACACTTTATTACCCTCGTTACCAGTGGAAAACAGGTGATTCTGACAGACATTATGGTTCTACATTTACTTTTATAAAAAATCTGAAGTTAACCGTATCAGCTGAAGAAGAGGATCAGTATCTGGAAGCTAAGCAGGATACTTTATATACGGCAACTAACCAGGATTGTGATTATATAAATGAATATGAAGATATAGAATTGAAAATCACGACACAAAAACAGACTGAACCTGTAAAAAGCTATTCCCGTGTTTTTACAGATAGTCTTCCGGTTGAGAATATCAGACATTCAGGAATACCTGCGAGTGGTCCGATTAAAGAAACAGACAGGCCGGAAAATCATCTGTTAGCGAAGTATCTGAATCAATATAGTGAACCTCGTAAAAAGCTTACTCAGGATACAACGGCAGATTTTGTCCCTTGTCA
This sequence comes from Tannerellaceae bacterium, assembly GCA_021201865.1. Lineage (GTDB taxonomy): Bacteria > Bacteroidota > Bacteroidia > Bacteroidales > Tannerellaceae > UBA4116. The sequence goes on from JAJQEE010000098.1 coordinate 18,997, forward strand.
GTTTATTGAAGACTCCACTTTCCCGGGTATGAAATTTTTTATAACAGGAGAGGAGATCAGTTATAAAGGTAATACTTCTTCATTGACTATGGAACAGGTTTTATGAGGGTAGATATAGCAGTCAAGCATTATTTATTTTAAAAAGGCAAATATGAAAATAGATTTAGCAGCTCCTGTTAGGGTACTGGCATCTCCCAGGTCCAGGAGACAGGATTATTATGTATATGGTGAAGCATTAAATTCAACTTCCTATAATAATTCTCAGGCAGAAGACTCTTCTTCAGCCGGATCAGTTAGTGGAGATTATGTCATGAGTGGGGGGATACGTTAGAAGGTATCTATTATGTTTCAGGAGAAGATGAGGGGGCTTTGTGTTTTGATCAGGATGCATCTATCAATTTCATAGATGGAGAAGAGAAGGTTTTGGGTAGCATGCAGTTTGATGGTACAGATTCCCTTACGTTCAAAAGCCTTCATCTGGTCCCGCAAACAGATAATCAATACGATTTGGGTACAAAGACCCAGAGATGGCGGAATCTGTATTTAGGAGGTGCTATTGTCAGTGATAATAAATACTGGGGGGCAAAAGGTTGGAGATGATGGGCATGTAAAAGGGGCACTTACGGATGCCGATGGCATGTTGCCTTCGCAGACAGAATCCTATGATCTGGGCAGTCCCACCAGACGATATAGTGATTATTATGGGCGCAGGATTTTTTTAGGAGAAAATAATTATAGTGCGGTTGATAATGGGGTGCGGGGACTGACTCTTGCCGGACACCAGAATTCTATTTATGCGTTTGGTAAAGCTGATCCTAAGCGGGAAGAAGGCCGGCAAGGTTTTGTATTAACTTCCACATGGGAAGGGAATGGCGGTTCTGCAGGATTAGTAAATGGTGCTGAAACCTATTGGATGATGTATCGGAAATTGTATGTAGGAGAAAGAGATGGCAAAGGGTTTTATGACTCTCAGGCAGCCATATTGGATTCAAAGAATTACACAATTTACGGAGCCAGAATCGGTTGTAATGCCTTATTGGCAACAACAGTGGATTCAGAAAACATAGTATGTAATAACCTGGAAGTTAAATCTAATTTAGTAACTCCTTCTTCATCAGAAACATCTGACAGGAGACTGAAGAATAAGATCCGTAAAATTGAAAAAGTAGATCTTACCCCTATCTATGCGTATAATTATACGATAAATGTGGGAAAAGAAGATACAAAAAAAGAAATACCTAAAATAGGAGTGATCGCACAGGAGGTACAGGAAGTTTATCCGGATCTGGTAACAGAAAATGAAGGCTATTTGGCTGTCAATTACAATGGTTTAACCGCTTTGCTGCTTCAAAAAGTGAAAGAGTTGGAAGCCCGGATTAAAGAGTGGGAGGACAAGCGACCATGACGTTTCTTAATTGCATAGAAGGGATAGAGTGGCAGGCGTTGGAAGTGAAAGGAGCCGGACATCTTTTTATGCTCACCCCCTGATCCTCCGATTTCGTTTTAAAGTAGTTGTTTTTCGTTTTAAAGTAGAAAAGAAAGGAGAATAAATTCTATTTATCTACTTTTGAAGTAAGTTCACTAAAAAATGGCTTTAAAAAATCAGATTGTGAAACAGGTCGTTTTGTCCATATTAGGAATCATATTTCTCACGCTCTCCGGATGCCGCGAGATTCCGCTGTCACCAGGAGCAGGAATAGGAGAAAACTGGCCTTTGTTCAGAGGAGATGTCTCTTGTAGTGGATATACTAAAAAACAACTACCGGAAAAGCCTGCCCTGAAATGGGTTTTTACCAGTGAAGAAACCACTCTCTCTTCTCCGGTTGTATATAATTCGATCGTCTACTGGCCGGATAGGGAAGGAGTGGTGCGTGGAATTGATCCGGATGGAAATCTCTCTTTTCAGTATGATCTGGCTGTCACGGTTGAATCGATTCCTATGATTTGGGATTCTGTTCTTTATCTGGGCCGGAACGATGGTTTGGTAACCGCTCTTTCTATTGACCGGAGAGAAAAACTCTGGGACTTTAAAACATATGGACAAGTGCTGGCATCTCCGAATATGATAGAAATGGAAGAACAGAAATTGCTGGTTATCGGAAGTTTGGATCATGTTCTCTATTTTATAGATAGTCAGACGGGAAAGGAAGTCAGGCGATATGATGCCCATTCTTTTATAAAAGGAACAGCAGCCTTGTGGAATGAATATGTTCTTTTTGGTGACGCTGATTCCCGTTTACATATCGTGGATTACCGGACAGGAGTGGCAGAGGATTCCTTTTTGCTGGAAGGAGCGATCTCCTCGTCTCCTGCTATCCGGGGAAACTATTGTTATATCGGTGATAATTCGGGTAATATATTTAAATTCCATATAGAAAAAGGAAAGATTATCCGGCATATGAAACTATTAAATGCAATGGATAAAAATACTTCGTTTGTCTCTGTACCTGCTATTTCCAGTGAACTGTTTATTGCTTATGCCGATCCGGAACATTTGTATGCAGTGAGCCGGAAAGATGGAAGTAAACCCTGGAAATACCGCGTGAAAGGAAGAGGAGGAGAAAGTGCCCCTGTCATTTGCGGAGATAAAGTCCTTTTCTGTACCCGCAATGGAGTAATCACCATACTGGATGCCAATAAAGGCAAAGTACTATGGGAATATGAGACAGGGGAAGAGATTCTGGGCTCTCCGGCTGTTATTAAAGATCATTTTTATATTTTGACCACCCAGGGAAGTCTTTTGTGTTTTGGAGAAGAAGTTTAGTCTTTTCTATATGTCTCTTATACACATCACCGAGCCCACCAGAC
>JAJQEE010000042.1 GCA_021201865.1 Tannerellaceae bacterium
GTATTAACCACTAATCTTGAAGTGGTCGTAAAGTCTTGCATATGTTTTCCATAATTTGTATTTTCATATAAATTTATTTCCGCTTTATGAATATTATTTCCTACTCCAGGAATAATTACTCCATTTTTGTAGATACTTCTTCTAACAAATTATACTTTTCACAAACCTCATCATAAGAATCATAATATTCAATCTTACCATCAATTACAACTGAAGCAAGATTACTATTTTGATTTAATTGATTTAAAATAGCCCTTACTTCATCCTCAACTACATAACTTATATTATTATCAATAACTATACACTCAGAATAATAAGATTTATCCTTATATGTAAAACTAATCTCTCTTGGGATCTCCCAATCTTCATTTTCATTCTCAATCAAATTATCACTTTCTCCATTATTACAGGAAAACATTAAAACACTCAAAAAAAGGTAAAACATTTTTACTCTATTCATAATTTAATATTTAAAAATTAATTAATCGAAACAAATATAACACAAAATATGTTTGATTAAATATTAATTAAAATACTATATACTTAAAATAAACAAATTGTTAAATATAAATACTAAGTGAATATTTGTTGCATTTTTTCCAACAATTAAAAATGAAGAAGAAGGCATCTAAATTTTAATTATGGTTTGACTAAATTAAAACAGTAAAGAAATATTCCCTAATTATTATCCAACCATAAAATAAAACCTATGTCTACCAGCCGCATAGCGGCTACCCGTTCATAGCCCTGTGCGGAAGCGCAGGGTCATAAAATCCAAACCGAATGCGCCGCCTGGCGGTGCTATGTTATATGTATCAGATTATTCTATAGAAAATTTATCAAGTGACCCAGGGCTTCCACCCAGTTATGGTCGGAAGATTTTTGCGAAGGTGGCCTTTGTCTCTTAAGTCCCGCAGGGTAGTGTGCTCAAAATATACTAAAAAGTTTTTGTTAAAAAGTTCTATCTTTGTTGTCTAACTATTTAATAATGAAAACACAGTCAACAAAAGAATCAAGATTAAGTTCACAATTAGCTCATTACAAACTGGCATTACAAAAAGAAAAAGCTAAAACAAAGTCTTTAGAGAAAAAACTTTCCACCAGTCAAAAGAAATGTCAAGAGCTTAAAGACATGGATCAGCGTGAGTCAAAAAAAACTTATCACTTACCGAGGAATCTATAAACGATGTATTAAACGCCATAAATTCGATGAATTTATAGTTTCTTTAAGTGTTCGTTTGTATGTGGATAGTGGATGTGGATTTCGCTCTGTTGTGAAAATCCTGTCACTCTTAAATGATTTGTTAGATTGGCGTTTATCCAACCTGCCTTGTGCCAACACCATATCGGGATGGGTTCAAAAAAGTGGTTATAAGATATATAAGACACCGGTAAAAGGAAGCCATGAAGCAAATTATGCACTGATACTTGACGAAAGTATGATGGTGGGTAGTGAACGTTTACTTTTGACATTGAAAACTCCAGCACAGGCCTTACAGCATCGACCTCTTAGCTGGCAGGATGTTCAAGTGGTTAATATGAGTGTAAAGGAACGTTGGGATGCTAAAAGTATTGCTCTGAGCCTGGAGAAAACCATCAAGTTGGTGGGCAAACCACCCGCTTATATCATCTCCGATAATGATACAAAATTAAAGAAAGCGATTCATTTACTGGACTTACCCCGTATAGCCGATGTAGGACATACACTGGCCTTATGCTTAGAAAACACCTACAAAAAGGAAGCTGACTTTAAAGAATATATGAAAAAACTCTCCGATCTTCGTTTTAAAGCACTCATGACCCCAGCCTATTATCTCTTACCTCCCTCCCAACGAACCATTGCTCGTTTTATGAATTTAAATAGCGTTATAAAATGGTCAGAAAGAATGCTGGTTAGTGTTGATAAACTTGGCCAGGAAAAAGAGACGTTTCTTTTTGTAAAAGAATATGCATCTCTTATAGATGAATTATCAGAGTCATTCTCAGTGGTTGAATTTATTAATACAACTCTTAAACAGCAAGGATTTAATCAGCAAAGACAAAAGATGCTCAATCGGTATGTCTCTAAGACGCTCTTCTCAGGCAATACGCGCCAACAAGTTTTAGCCTTAAGAATAAAAGACTATTTGGCACAGCAAGGACAAAAAATAAAGCTACCAGACAAGAATCTGTATGTCTCATCTGATCTGGTAGAGTCTTTCTTCTCCGTCTATAAAAAGAGAAAAGCACCTAATCCTTTATATGGAGTTACTCCTTTTATTTTATTACTCCCCCTTTTAACTCAGAAATCCCGTTATAAACAATCGGAATACAAAGAAGCTTTGGAGGGTGTTTTTTTATCAGATATTAAGCGCTGGAGAAAGGATAATCTATCTGAGAATAAGGCTTCTAAAAGAACTAAAAGTTTGGCCACTTAATACTTTTTATAATTCATTTTGAGCACACTACCTGAAAGGACGACAGAAATTAGCCTGGGACGCAAGTCCCAGGTAGAGAAATCCCCCCAGGGGTGTGCTGTAGTTATGTAAACAATCGGTTTGTATATGTAGTGTCGTACTTACAGCACTCCATTGACTACTGATACCTGACCTGGGACTTGCAT
>JAJQEE010000095.1 GCA_021201865.1 Tannerellaceae bacterium
GATGTATACAATCCGGAATTCCATGCATTTTTTCTGGATGAACTAAAGGATATTTACTGGGCGGAAAAACACCTGGTAGACGCATTGGAAAAGTTAAGAGATAACTGTACGACTCCTGAGCTGGCACAGGCTTTTGAGAAACACAGAAATGAGACGCAGCAACATATCCTGACCGTTGAAAAAGTGTTCGGCTTGTTAGGAGAAGAACCGGACACAAAAAAAATGTGAAGCAATGGCCGGGCTTCTGAAAGAAGCGGATACCATTCTCGGAGATACGGAGAAAGATTCCTTTGTACGGGATGCCGGTCTTATTCTGGCAGCCCAGAAAGTGGAACATTATGAAATCGCCACTTATGGGACATTAGCTATTTTTGCCGGCTACCTGAAGAATGATGAAATCGTACAGTTGCTAAGAAGTATTCTGCAAAATGAAAAAGACACAGACGTGGCTTTAACAGTATTGGCAGAAAATCATATTAATAAACTGGCTGCTGCAGAGTAATAGCTAAAATATATATTCTTTTATACCCGGATCAGGACGGTGAGTAAGCAGTTCTTTATCCGGGTATTTTTTTCTCTTCCTGAAAATCCTTATATTGCAGAACTTAAACAAAATACCATTATGAGTAACATGGACCGACGTAAATTTATCCGCACAGGAGCTGCCGGGATCGCAGCTTTATCTGTAGCAAACTCAGGGTTCGCAAATATAGCGGGCTTATCCTCTTCTGATGTAAAAGTAGATAAAGTCAAATTAGGAGAAACGGGCCTCACAGTTTCCCGGATCGCAATGGGAACCGGAACTGTTGGTTATAATAGTGGCTCTAACCAAACCCGTCTGGGAATGGACAACTTTGTTAAACTGGCCCACCACGCCTATGAAAGAGGTATTCACTTTTATGATATGGCAGATGGTTATGGTTCTCATCCCTATGTAGGGGAAGCGATCAAAACCCTGCCCCGGGAAAAGCTGACCCTACTCAGCAAAGTATGGACCCACGAATATGGATCGGAACACTTTGTGCCTGTCCCTGAATTTCTGGATCGTTTCCGCAAAGAGATCGGCACCGACTATATAGACATCCTGCTTATGCACTGCATGATGGAAGGAAACTGGAGCCATACACGCAGACATTACATGGAAGGTCTTTCCAAAGCGAAGGAAGATGGTATTATTAAAGCGGTTGGTGTTTCCTGCCATAACTGGGATGCCCTGGTGGAAGCAGCAGAATCTCCCTGGGTCGATGTAATCATGGCCCGGATCAATCCTTTCAATAGCCACATGGATGGTTCCCTCGAAGATATTAACCGGGTGTTAGGTACAGCTTTGAAAAATGGTAAAGGAGTGATCGCCATGAAAATATTCGGTGAAGGGAAACATGTCCTGGATCATGAACGGGAAGAATCGATCCGTTTTGCGATCACTCAGGGAAATATCAGTTGCATGACACTGGGATTGCAGAACCAGGAGCAGATGGATGATGCGATCGAACGGGTGATGCGTCATGCAAAAGGATAAAACTCTTTCAAACAAAAGCATTCGTTTCCGGCACCAAATGCAAGGGTAGATGGTTATCTATACAGACTGTTTTTATTACTTTTGTTTTCATTTCAGAAACAACCAATAAAATAGGAAGAAAAGATGTCATTTACACTTGCAATAGATGATACAACCTGCATCAAATGTGGGAAATGTATCCGGGTGTGTCCCGCCAATATTTTTGTTCAGCCACGGAGTACCTCCGAAGTAATTGTCCGCAATAAAGAAAATTGTATCCAGTGTGGACATTGTGTCGCAGTCTGTCCAACCGATTCGGTTAAACATTCCGTGTTTCCACCGGAAAAAGTGCATCCGGTGGACCGGACTCAGCTACCCACTCCGGAACAGATACTATTACTGATCCGTTCCCGCCGTTCCAACCGGGCATTCTCTAAAAAACCGGTACCTCAGGAATATCTGGATCAGATACTGGAAGCAGCCTACCGGGCTCCGACTGCCAGTAATGAACAGGAACTGGAATTCACGCTGGTAACAGATCAGGAGATCCTGCAACAGATCATTCAGATCACTGTAGATATATTTGAGGAAAAGATCCGGTTGATCAACAATCCGTTAATTGGTAGTCTCGTTAAATGGATCGCCCCATCTCAATACCATATGGTCACCCGGTTAAATAAACTGGTTCAGACAGTCAGAAAGGGGAAAGACCTGATCCTGAGAGAAGCAACGTCTCTCCTGTTCATTCATACGGCACCAGAACACTACTATGGCCTGATTGATGCCAACCTGGCCTATCAGAATGGATCTCTGATGGCCGAGAGTTTAGGGGTCAGTCAGTTTTATACGGGTTTTATCTGCCGTGCTATTAACGAAGATAAAAAGAACCGGATCAATAAATTATTAGGTATAGAAGGTAAAATCCATGCCGGATTAGCCATGGGAATGCCCTCTTTCAAATATCCGAACTATATAGATAAAAAAGAGATAATCGTACAAAAACGCTGATCCTGAAAAGAAAAATCATATTCCCCGCCTGTGCATGGAACATGGATGGCAAATCCGGCTGACCTAAAAATATGTCTGACAGTCTACAGGTTCCTGAGGAAATGATCCCTGGGGACGATTTCTGATAAATACTAATGATAAATATATCTTTTCCGTAGGTCTACCCGAGATCATTTCCCGGGCACCTGCGGAAAATTTTTATAGCTTTTGATTTATATTAAAAAGAATCATAAAAACAGAAATTTAATAGATTTACTGCTGGTTCATTAAACCTTTCTTAATTAATTCGTCTAATGAATCATAAATTTATTGACTTTACAGGGAATATAAAGATTGATATAATATACCATATTTAATAATGGATTATGTAATTGAGAAGTGATCTTTCATCCAACCCAATCTCTAAGAATATTAAGGCAAAAGAATAAATTATTAGTATGAGACTCCTATTTATTTACATCGTTCTGACCATTGTAACAGCAGGTAATCTTATTTCAGCTAATCAGGCATCCGGAAGTATCCGTGGAAAAGTGGTGGATGCAAACACCAGTACCCCCCTTGAATTTGTCAATGTGGTGTTGAGGCAACAAGGAGTGGAAAATGCAGTCCCTTTGGGAAGTATAACAGATGAAGATGGAAACTTCATTCTTTCAAACGTTCCCCTTGGAAATTATATCCTGCAAATATCTTTTATTGGTTACGGTACCTACGAACAGGATGTGTCCCTGTCTGCCGGCCGGAGCAGTGTTAATCTCCAGCTTATTTATCTATCGGAAGACACCCAAACCCTGAATGAAGTACAGGTGATCGGGATGCGGTCACAAATGCGGTTTGAGATTGATAAGAAAGTATTTAATGTGGACCAGAACATCGCCTCTACCGGAGGGTCTGCCAGTGATATCCTTGAAAATATTCCCTCGATTGAAGTTGATAATGAAGGAGAAATTTCTCTGCGGGGAAATTCAGCGGTGACGATCTGGATCAATGGAAAAGCCTCTGGTCTGTCGGCCGATAACCGGGCACAGATCCTTGAACAACTTCCAGCCGAATCCATTGAACGGATCGAAGTGATCACCAACCCGTCCGCCAGATACAGTCCGGAAGGAACAGCCGGGATTATCAATATTATCCTGAAAAGAGACCGGAAAGCAGGTTATTATGGAAGTGCACAGGCCGGCGTGGATTCCCGGGGCGGATATAATGCCAGTGCCAATATCAATTATAACAGTGGACCGTTAGATGCGTATGCAAGTCTCGGGTACAGAAGGCGGGAACGCCGAGGCGGAGGTTTCTCCGACCGGATGAACTACAACGAAACCGACACCACTTTCCTGAATCAGGAAAGTACCAACAAAGGACATAACGGAAATATATTTACCCGTATGGGCCTGACCTACCGGGTAACTGAAAAAGACCATCTTTCCCTCAGTGCCTTCGGCATGTTTGGCAACGGGAATAACAACCGGACAACAGACTACCTGAGCAATGCGCCGGGTTCTTACACCAACAGCCGGCGGATCGCTCTTTCTGATAATGATATGAAAGGAGGAAATATCGAGTTAGGCTACAAACGGGAATTCAAAGAAGATCACAATATTGATTTCACCGCTTCTTATAATAAATGGAATATGGATGAAACAAGTATCTATGATCAGGCTTCTCTTTTTGCAGACGGCTCTACCGTAAACTCCTTCCAGAAACAATTAAGGGATATCAACTCCCATAACTGGGAATTTCAGATAGATTACATCAATAAGTTCCATGAAAACCATAAAGTAGAAGCCGGATATAAAGGAACCTTAGGCCGGGAAGACAGCCCGGTGGAAACCTATTCCGGACAAACGGAAATGACAGCCGTTTTCGACAACACCTTATACAACCGCTTCCTCTACAACCGGGACATCCATGCGTTCTACGCCACCTATTCCGGAAAATGGGACGCCCTGAGTTACCAGGTGGGATTGCGCGGAGAATATTCAAACATCAGTACCCGTTCACCGGGTTACGGGGAAAGCAAAGAAAGTGTTACCCCTTACAAGGATGATTATTTCAGTCTCTTCCCCAGTGCGTTTCTTTCCTATACACTACCGAATGATAACGAAGTACAGATCAACTACACCCGGCGTATCTCCCGTCCGTGGGGCGGTCAATTAAACCCTTTTATGAACATTACCGACTCGACCAATATCTCGTTTGGTAACCCTTACCTGACCCCTCAATATTCAAACGCATTTGAATTGAACTATATCAAAAACTGGGATAACCATTTGTTATCTTTCTCCGGCTATTTCCATACGACCGATGATGTGATCCAACGGATCAGCTACCGGGACGGGGATGTGATGAAGAGTACGTTCCAGAATATTTCGCAGACAACTTCTGCCGGTACAGAGATCGTTTCCAAAAACAATCTCTTCCGCTTACTGGACCTGACCACCACGGTTAACTTATATTACTACAAATTAGACGGATTCACCTACATACCCATGGATGGAATAGATCCTGTTACCGGAGATGGCCAGGAAGATTTCACCTGGAACGTACGGATGATCGCCAATATCAAACTGCCGAAAGCCTACACCATCCAATTAAACGGAAACTACAATGCCAAACAGGTGACTGCACAGGGCTACCGCAAAGCAAACTATTCATTGGACGGAGGGATCCGGAAATCCTTCCGGGAACTGAGTGTCAGCATCAACGCCCGTGACTTGCTGGATTCCCGTAAATGGGCCTCTGTCACCTCCGGAGCCGGCTTTGAACAGGTATCCGAAAACTGGTTCGGTGGCCGCCAGGTAGGTATCACGCTCACCTACAGTTTCGGAAACATGAAACCCAAAAGACAACCCAACCGTCAACGCGAAAACAACTCTTCCGGATATGACAGTGACGGGGAAATGATGTAATAAAAGATTAGCACACAGATAACATAGATTCTTACCTATTCTGTTGTGAGCTACTCTCTACACACATCTTTTACAGGCCATAGGCCTAGCCTATGTTAGGCCCCAGCAACGCTGGGGTTTAGGTGATACAAAAAATAGTTCGCTCCGTAGGAGCAGCATAATATAGAAATAACCGGAGGTACTCCTATTCTTTTAGTTTATATAGGACTATGCTGGGCTTCCAGCCCGCAATATAGACTCGGTTATCCACTCCCAGCGTTGCTGGGGGCTAAGATATATTACCCTCTACGAGGGTGAAAAGAGATAGGTAGAGAGTAGTTCTGGAGAGGGGAAGTAAAAACCCGTACATCTTTTGTGTCAAGGTAAGGATTGCAGAAATTTTGTGGTATTGGGAGAGTAAAAAGTAAAACCTTCTTTGATGAGTTTCAACGGGGAAATGCACTGACCTTTTAGCAGGAAACCGGCGGCTTCCCCTAAAAATAGTTTCAGAAATGATTCCGGCAGATGAAGGGAAACTTTTGTATTATAATGCCGGGAGACAATATGAGTAAAGTTTTTATTGGTGATCTGTTCCGGGGCCGTCAGGTTGATCGGTCCGTCTATTTTTCCATGCTCCATAATAAACTCCATTGCCCGGGCCAGATCCCGGATATCGATCCAGGAAAAAGACTGATCACCGGAACCCAGTACCATGCCCATTCCCACTTTAGAAGGAAGGATCATTTTAGGGAACGCTCCTCCTTTGGGAGCCAATACAATACCAAAACGGGTAATTGCCAGCCGTACTTCCGGAGAAACTTTCTCTGCTTCTTCCTCCCATTTCTCACACACATCCGGTAAAAAGCCCTTTCCTTTCCGCTGGTGAAATTCATCATAACAACCATCGGAAGGATAATAGCCCACTGCCGAAGCGGAAATAAATAATTGTGGTTTAGTTGAACTATGATTGATCGCATGCACAATCTTCCGTGTAGTCTCTATCCGGCTGTTCAGGATCTCCATTTTATTCCTTTCCGTCCAGCGGCAAAAAACAGATCTCCCGGCCAGATTGATCACCACCTCACTTTTTGCAATAGATCCGTTCAGGAGTTCCTGATGTTCCGGTTGAAACATCTCCCGGTGCAAAGGCATGATCTCATGTCCTACTCCTTTAAAATAATCTGATAAATAAGAACCAATAAATCCCCCTACTCCACTAATTGCAATTTTCATCCTACTCCGTTTTTATTATTCTATTATATGTATAGAAAACAATTCACCTTCCAAAAAGTTAAAAACACTCTTCTAACCAATCGCTTCGGGTATCTCTTAATCCCTATCGAAGAGAAAAGCTCTTTCCTCCCCTTTCGAGAGGGACCGGAGAGGTGTTATGGAAACAAAGATGGGACAGAAAAGAAATTAATATTTGCTTTTCTTGCCTGGGAATGTTGAAAGTGACGTTTTATATGATATAGAATCCCATCTTTTACAAAGCGGGCACCGGTTTGTTTGAACCAGAAAGAAATATTTCGTTCGACACAGACACGTTGGATATTCATCACCCAATCAAAATCGCAGATACGGGCCTCTTTTCCGGATTCACCCCCGACAACCACCTGCCCGATCGTATCATCTAAATAGGGGGAAAGATCCACCGGGCCCAACAACGGTTCACAAATAATTATTTTATGTTTGACAGGAGCTGCTTTATAAACCGGCAAACGATCATCCGCACGGTCCTGATTTTCTACCGTACAACAAATAGTTACATGTTCATATCCATCTCCCCAGTCTTCCGGTATACATTCCTGCAAACGATGGATCCGTTTGGTGATCATCATAAAATGCAGATCATTCCGCTCCCGGATCATGGCCCACGCTTCCGGACGCCATGGATCTGCATCTTCCACAAAAAAGTCAGAAGTGAAACAGGTCATCATTTCTGTTCCGGATGGGATCTTATATTCTCCGTTCCGTTTTTTCCGGACAGGCAAATCAAAGTTTTTTGTTTGGGTAACCACCGAACTATCAATTCCTCTCTTTGCATCACCACGGTAGACATAACAGTGTTGACAACCGGCACTTATTTTATGGCAGCCATGCCACAGATTCCACATCGAAGACATTTCTGATCTCATAATAAAAGGGTGGGACTTCTTTTTTTATATAAACAAAGATAAGAAAAAACAGCCGTTGAATGATTTTCTGTGATAAATCTACTTTCAAAATGAACACAAAACACCCTAACTTGTTTATTAGTAGATTATAAATCTTAAATAAGAAAAAGAGTTATGGCAACACAAACTAAAAAAACAACTAAATCCAGTAAATCATCTAATGATACAAAAGCAACTTCTGCAACAAAAACAGCAGGTGCTTCTAAAACAACTGGTACAACAAAAAATGCAGGCACAACAAAAAATGCAGGTAAGACAAAAGCCAACGGTTCGACTAAAACGTCCGGCCGTGCAAAAACTGCCACTGCATCTAAATCTGCTTCTTCCACAAAGACAGCTACAGCAACCAAAACAGCTCCTAAATCATCTAAATTAAACACAGGGGAAAGACAGGAACTTCGTTCTTCTGATTTCGGTATTCCTGGTAAAAGAGAATATCCGATGCCAGACGCTGCACACGTACGTTCTGCTGAAGCTTATTTCAGATATGCAAGCGCAGAAGAAAAACCTGCATTAGCTCGCCGTATCATGATGAAAGCGAAAAAATACGGTGTAAAAATCGAAAGCGAAAATTTACAGAAGTGGGCTAAAAAATAAGAGAAGTCTGTAGACCAACTATTTTTTATTCTCTTACAGAAGAGAAAAGGGTATGTTATAACAGGGATGACCTGAAAAAGAATCGTTCATCAAAGTTACCGCATACCCTTTCTTCTTTCCATTACATTCTAAATCTGTTCTCATGCAAATCATCGGTATCCTTGCTATTATTGCTTCCCTATTATATATTGGGTTTATAGTCAAGCTCATTTTCAATATTATCATGACTTATGATAATTGTAATCCGATCAAAACAGTCGGATGGATCTTTGCCGTTTTCTTTTTTCCGGTAATCGGAGTGATTGTCTACATTGTGGTGGGAAGGAATTTACGGAAAAAGAGTTCTTTGTTCGAGCGGTTACGCAATGATATCCGCCAACGAAAACATAGACCCTCTTTTGGCTTCAAAATAGAAGAACAGGCCCGGACAGCAAAGGATCATAAAGAACTGAAATTGCTTTTATCCCATCTATCCCAGCTACCTATTTTTCCGGGGAATAAGATAGACTTCTTTACCGACGGACAGGATAAGTTTGACAGTTTACTGGCAGATATAGAAGGAGCCAGAAATCATATTCATGTACTCTATTATACCCTGGGGGCTGGTGAAATCGGTACCCGGTTAAAAGATATGCTGATCAAAAAACACCGGGAAGGAGTAGAGGTCAGAATATTATATGATGCGGTAGGCTCCAATGAAACACCTGAAAAATTTCTCAAAGAATATAAAGAAGCAGGCATTGCGATCGATGCTTTCTCACCGATCTCCCCTCCTCGTATCCTTCACCGGATCAACTACCGCAATCACAAAAAGATCGTGGTCATAGACGGGAAGATCGGATATACTGGAGGGATGAACGTAAAAGACGAATATGTCAAAGGATTGTCCTGGGGCAAATGGAGAGATGTGCATGTGCGCATAGAAGGGCCGGGAGCACAAGGATTACAGTCCGTCTTTTTTACCGATTGGTATTATGTCTATAAAGAATACCTGGGTTGCGAAAGGTATTTTCCGGTGGTAGAACAATATGGGGATAATCCGTTACAGATCGCTACTTCCGAACCCTTGGGAGAACACCGGAATATTATGGAAGGAATGATACAGGCTATTATGCGGGCTAAAAAATCCATCTATATTGTTACGCCCTATTTTGTTCCAACCGATAGTATTCTAACGGCTATCCAGGCCACTGCCATGAGTGGAATAGAAATTCATTTTGTAATGCCGGACCGTTCGGACAATCCTAAAGTGGGATATGCGTCTAATTCATATGTGCAACAACTCCTGGTAAGCCATGTAAAAGTATACCGGTATACGGATGGGTTCATTCATTCTAAACTCATGGTGATCGATGATAAGATCACCATTGTCGGATCTTCCAATATGGACATCCGTAGCTTTGACCTCAATTTTGAAACAAGTTTATTCATTTATAATGAAGAGACAGCCTATAAAGCAAAACAAATCATTCTGGAAGATATTAGTAACAGCCGCCCGATGAACTTAGAAGAATGGAATAAACGTTCTACTTTCCAGGAATTCAAGGAAGCTTTCTTCCGGCTCTTTTCTCCTTTCCTGTAAACAGTAAATATCCGGAACATACACGACCGGATCCTATGAATTATTCTTTTTCACCTATAAAAATCAGATTCTTTAAAATATTTTCCCGGCCGGTTCGTCTTCAATAACAGAGAGCCGGCTTTCTTTTGAAATGTACAACTAAATAACAGAAGAAAGAATGTTTAAAAGAAAACGTAAAGTCGTAACTTTACTCATTGATGAAGATAGATGTAATGGTTGTGGAGATTGTGTGGTTCGTTGCAGACGGAATGTATTCAGTCTTTTAAATGATTCAGATCACCGGTATGCGATCATTTCCAGCAGCATTAACTGTAAAGGATGTGGTAAATGTATGCAACGATGTCCATCCCAGGCTATTTATCTGGAAGTAGAATAAGAATAATTAAAACAATACAGATATGATCAAGAGAAGAGCAAAATTTATATGGGGCGGATTATTTTTTCTGGGAGTCATCGCAGGAGTCGGAGCGATCACAATGCTCCTATGGAACGCATTAATACCTGCTATTTTCGGTGGCATAGAGATCACCTATTGGCAGGCGGTCGGTTTACTGATCTTAGGCAGATTGCTATTGGGCGGATTCGGAAGATGGCATGGTCATGCACATCATGCGCATCATCATTTCACAAGAGACAGGCATATACCCCTGCATAACATGTCCATGGATGAAAGAAAAGAATTTATCCGTAACCGTTTTAGAGAGCATGGATTTGATTGTTGCGGAAAAGATCATCCGGAGGCCACTTCTTCTGATAAAGAATGAAAGAGACGGCAATCCCTATGACATCATCCGGTAAACTAAATGTAGCAGATATTTTTAAAGAATACAACGCACAACTGAGAGGGTACATTCAGAAACGAATCCCCTCGAAGGAAGATGCGGAGGATATTCTTCAGAATGTGTTCTACCAATTATCCAGGATGTATGAAGCGGAATCCTCCATCGAACAAATCTCCGGATGGCTCTATTCGGTCGCACGCAATCAGATTATTGACAGCGGACGAAAACGGAAAGAGGAAAGTCTTCCCTATTACCAGGGAGAGGAAGAGGATGAATTTCTGTTCATGGACATTTATGACGAAGATGGTTCACCGGAATATGATTTGTTGAAAACATTGTTTTGGGAAGAGCTTGCGACTTCCCTGGAACAACTTCCGGAAGAACAGCGGACTGTTTTTGAACTGACCGAATTAGAAGGTTTTTCTTTCAGGGAGATTTCCGAAACAACTGGTATACCGATCAACACCCTTATCTCCAGAAAACGGTATGCTATTCTCCACCTAAGGAAACGTCTACAGGAATTATATAACGAAATGACCCGGGAGTAAATCCCCACAAAAAACAGGAGAATTTACCCGGAACTAACCGAATGTAATCAGTTGTAGCCCAAAGATATTTCTATCATTGGTATTTTATACTCTCCCCTCTCGAGAGGCTGGGTAAAAACTCTCATGGTTCTTTGATAAAGTTACAAATCGTAAGTAAGTACCCCGAATGGGGTGCCATGTGAATAACCCCGGGTTTAACCCGGGGTAACAGCTATCCACTCTTTTTTGCACCCCGGATGGGGTGCAACCCTTTCCGGGTTGATGCAGAGAGTGATTCTTCCTACCACGGGTTTCACCCGCGGTTATTCACAGGCAACCCTTTTGGGGTAATTGACTAAGGATAACCTCTGATGACTTACAATTCGTAAGGTAGTTAGATTTATAAATGAGGTTTTACACAGCCTCTCGAGGGGGGGAAGTAAGAATGTTTTTACCGGTTCTTCTGCCGAAGTGTTTGGATCTGCTTCCTATAAAAAACGATCAACCATCAATTACCGCCTATGTGATGTGAGTTTGTCTATTGTTGTGGGATGTGGCGGTAATGATGGTTGTCTGAAGCATTGTGAGAAGATGCGACTTTTTCTTTTTAACGGTTAAAGATCTTTTGTTTAGTTACGTTTAAGCAATGTCTCTACCCTTTTGTCCCAACGCTTTGGCGACAGCCGGATAGTTTATAAATACACATTTCATTCGAAATAAAAGTTCCCAAACGACTGATGTATAATATAAATCATTTTGTCTCCTCGTAAAGTATGCTTTATCCGGAGTCCTGAATAAAATTTCATTGCCTTATTAAAAGAAGGAAAGTCTTTCGGACGTTTTTGTTTTAATTTTTAAGCGTCTGTTACTACCTGTATGCTTCCTATCTATTTTCAATAGGATAGGGCATTTAATTTTGGCAATTCTTTTTTACCCTTTCTACAATCAAAGGTAAAAACACTTTCTTTTTTATTTATGCCATTTCACGAGTATTTTCCACATTCTTATTGACGGAATAAATCTCTAAAAGAACCAACTGTGTCTTTTTTCGTAAATCCAACTTTTTGACACACTTTTTGGGAGTATTCATTCATAATCAACTATTAACATTTACTTCTTTCATAATATTTGTCATAAAGAAGCAATTTTTTCTATAAAGTGATAAGAGCAAAATAGAAATTTCTCTTTTATGTGACGAAAAACGTGTCTAACATTAATTTTTTTTTAATCTTAAATCCAATACGTTTTAATAAAATGTTATCATCTTTGTAAATAATAATTATACTGCAGAGACTAATCTCTTAAGGCGAAACTAACAAAGGATTTAATAAAGATTAATGTATTTATCAAATAATAAAGTATAATTGAACAGTCTATTTTAACACCTTTAGTACTCCGGATATAACTAATATGTATATTAGTTACTGGTTTTTATTCTCTGATCCGTAACATTCAATCCATTCTTTAGAGAAAAGTAAAAAATATGAAAAGAGACAACGCTAACCTACATTTTCATGCTTCCCTAAATGAAAAGGTTCCTAATAAAGCAAAACTGGCGAACCTGTTGGTGGATATTCTCCAGATTGAAAAGAAGCCATTTACAGGCGATTAAGAAATGAGGTTCCTTTTACATTTGCTGAGGTAGCCAGAGTTTCACAACAATTAGGGATATCATTGGACCAGATTATTGGTATTGAGTCCGATAAACGAAAACCCTTTACTTTACAAGTAAACGATTTCGAATTTCCTACTGAAATTGACTTCGTCATGTGGGAAAACTATGTCAATATATTGGATTTATTGAAATCCGATCCTTCACTCACTTTATTTGAGACCTGGAATTCTCTACCGTATGTTTTCTGTTACAAATACTCTTATCTCACCCGCTTTTATATATTTAAATGGGTATTTCAATCAAAAAACCATACGCCTATCAAACGTTTCAGCCAGATCCAGATCCCTCCCCGGTTAAAACACCTTAGTGAGGAGTCTATGAAAAAATATGCGCTTATTCCTAACTCACAGTATATTTTTGAAGAAAGGATCTTTGCCAATCTGATTAACGACCTGAAATTTTTTATCAATATCCGGTTGATAGAAGTAGAAGAACTTGAGATGATTCAATCGGAACTGGAACAACTGATCAGAGAGATGGAAGATCTGGCCACCAGAGGAAAACATAAGGAGACCGGAAATGACATTTCTCTGTATATTTCCGGAGTATCCATTGATACGAATTACTCTTGCCTGGAAGCGAACGGATATTACATCAGCCTGGTCAGGACATTGATATTAAACGCAGCGGCAACCACTGATAAATCATCCTTTGATTATATCAAACAATGGTTTACTTCGCTGAAAAGAATCTCTACTCTTATCTCGGTAAGCGGAGAAAAACAGCGAATCAGCTTTTTCAATAAACAACGGGAGATCATTCGATCTTTATAAAACTATTAAAACAATATAACAGTAAAAAGCCTGATGAAAACAGATATTTTAAAAACAGATACTTTATATGACAATTTTCTGAATACCATCAAAGAGAAGATCCCTCAAAAATCGGTATTAGCCAGCACACTCTCTCAAATCCTGAATATTGAAAAAGAGGCAGTCTACCGCCGTTTACGGAGAGAAGTTCCTTTTACGTTTGCAGAGGTAGCCATCATTGCCCACTATTTAGGGATCTCTATTGACTTTATCGTCGGTTCCGTTTCTCACAGAAGCCGTCCGTTCAATCTGAAAATTATCGACTTCATTGATTCCGAAGAAGTGGACTTTGAAATGTCCGAACATTTTCTGAATATCATCGACTCCACAAAAGAGGTGGAAAATACAGAACACGCCTCTGCCTTAAATATGATCCCTGCTTCTCTCTATCTTAATTACGATCACATCCTGAGATTCTATATATTCAAATGGAAGTATCAATATGAAAATGGGAACAGTCTCGTACGCTTTAGGGATATCCATCCCAGTGAACAACTGATCACAACCATGAAACAGACACCATCTATCGCCCGGCATGCGACAAATACGTTTTATATATGGGATGACAGAATCTTTGAGGCCATAGTCAGTGATATTATCTATTTCCATACAATCCGGCTCATTACGGATGAAGAAAAAGCGCAATTGAAAAAAGATCTTTTACTATTACTGGAAGAGATAGAACACCTGGCCGTTACCGGAGAATTCGCTCCTGGCAAGAAAGTCCAGTTTTATATCACCAATGTCCATTTTGAAACCAGTTATGCCTACATTGACGGTATCCGGCATAAAATGTCGATCATCAAAGCATTCACCATGAATGAGGTGATCTCCACAGATCTGGTCGCATTTGAATTGGTAAAGAAGTGGATGCAATCGATGAAACGAACCTCTACCCTGATCTCGGAAAGCGGGGAAATGCAACGGACTCTGTTTTTCAATAAACAACGGGAGATCATCGACCAGTTATAAATAAAATGGGTGAAAGCCTTTGCTCAGAACGGCTGTTCTAAAAAATTAACGGGAATTCAGGATCTACCCTTTATGAATTTCTTATCTTTGATTATATAAATCAGTCTGTATGAGTTACAATAATATAATCAAAGCGACTCCGGAAGAATATCCGGAGATCACCCGTGTCTGGGAGACTTCCGTACGTGCCACCCATGACTTTCTCAAAGAAGAAGATATTCTCTATTTTAAGCCCTTGATCTTAACGGAATATCTTCCGGCGATGGAGCACCTTTTTTACATTAAAAATGAAAAAGGCCGGATCGTTGCTTTTATAGGCATACAAGAGAAACATATTGAGATGCTTTTTGTCCATCCGGATACCCGGGGAAAAGGATTAGGGAAACGACTCATTTTCTTCGCTATTCAGCGTTATCACATCGAGACGGTAGACGTAAACGAGCAAAATGAACAGGGAGTCGGATTCTATCTTAACATGGGATTTGAGGTAACCGGACGGGATACGCTGGACAGCAGCGGCAAACCATTTCCGATCCTCCATATGAAACTAAATTCCTCTCTGAAAAAGATCCTATCCAGTAACAAGCCCATAGAAAAGCATCCCCTGGGATTCTATCTGCCTCCAAATGCAAAAGTATTGATGCTGGGCAGTTTTCCTCCACCCCGGAAACGGTGGAGTATGGATTTTTACTATCCTAACATACAAAATGATATGTGGCGCATCCTGGGTTTTCTCTTCTATCAGGATAAGGAACATTTCATTATTCCGGGGCGGAAAGCATTTGACAAAAACAGAGCAGAAGCTTTTTGCCAGACCTATGGCATAGGGATCGGTGACACTGTCGAAGAGATCGTCCGAATGAATGACGATGCTTCCGATAAATTCCTGGAAGTTGTAAAACCGTGGAATGCAAAGAAAGTATTGTCTCAGATACCGGAATGCCACACGATCGTGATCACCGGTCAAAAAGCCATGGAAACTTTCCTGAAAGTCATTCCGGTCCAGGAACCCAAAGTCGGAAACTACACTGAATTCGAGTTTATTGGACGGAGCTTCAGAGTATATAGAATGCCTTCTTCCTCCCGGGCATATCCCAAACCGATAGAGGAAAAAGCAGTTGTTTATGGGAAAATGTTTGAGGAGGCCGGATTACTTCCAGGTTAGAAGTCCGGAGTTTTTCTTCATCAGACAGGACTTTTTATCTGAAAGCCTCCCACTTTTTAGTCAGAAAGATACATCTTCCAAACAATTACAGCCGGCTGTAATTTAAGTTACACCTGGCTGTAATTTAAATTCTACCTGGGTGTAATTTGAGTTACACCCAGGTGAAATAAATTAATATAGCCTACTTCATTGCTTAAAAGATAGGAAGAAAAAAGATAAAGGATATGACACAGATAATAAAAAAATAGATATGTGTCATCCGGGTACTAATTCTCAATTAGAACTCGTCAACCTTTAGATCGGAACGGAACTGATCCAGACGGGATTGCAGACGGGTAACGACTTCGGCATACTGAGGATCGTTGTATCTGTTTTTTATTTCGGTGGGATCTGCCTGCAGATCATATAACTCATTACAATTGATGTTTGTATCGTTACCGGCTCCTTCTCCGTAGAAATGGATCAGTTTGTAACATTCGTCCCTTACTCCGTCGTGACGGCGCACCTGGTGTACTGCCGGATAATCGTAATAATGATAATACAAATATTCCCGCCAGTCTGAAGGGATCTGTCCGTTTAATAAGGGGACCAAAGAAGTTCCAACCATAAAATCTGGTTTTTCCACACCAGCGAGTGACAGGTAGGTGGGTGCATAATCAATATTCTGAACCAGTGCGTCACAAACAGATCCTCTGTTTGTCATAGCCGGATGACTGATGATCAATGGGGTCCGGAAGGATTCTTCATACATAAAGCGTTTGTCAAACCATCCGTGTTCACCCATATAGAAACCCTGGTCGGAGGTATAGACAATGACTGTATTATCCATCAATCCTTCTTTTTCCAGATAATCCATCAATCGACCTACTTCATCGTCTATAGTTTTAATACAACGGAGATAATCCCGGAGGTAGCGTTGGTATTTCCATTTGGTTAGTTCCTCCCCTTTCAGGTTCTGTTCGATGAACGCTTTGTTCTTATGACTATAAGCAGCATGCCACGCTTCCCGTTGTTCCGGGGTCATCCGTTCGAGGGAAGCGTCCCAGGATTGTAGTAACCAGGATTGTTTGTATTCTGCCCGGTTTCTTAACTCATCCACTTTCAGATCGTAGACTAAGTTCATATCTTTATCGATACGCATTTCCTGTGTACGGGCAGCCTCGCAACGAGTGGAATAATCATCAAAGAAGGTATCCGGATAAGGGAACTCCACCTCTTCATACAGATCCAGATACTTGATATCCGGCATCCAGTTCCGGTGAGGAGCTTTGTGGTGCACCAACAGGCAGAATGGTTTTTCCGGATCTCTTCCGTCTAAGAATTCAATGGCATGATCTGTAGTGAGGGTAGTGGCGTATCCTTCCTCCCGGACATATTGACCGTTGCTATCCGGTGTTTTGAATTCCGGATTATAGTAATCACCCTGATCATCCAATACATAGTAGAAGTTAAATCCTTTGGGTTCACACTGCATGTGCCATTTACCGACCACTCCGGTCTGGTATCCTTGTTTTTGCAATAGTTCAGAGAAGAAGACTTTGGTGGTATCAATCCCTGCGCCCAATTGCCTTTGCCCGTTTTGGTGGCTGTAAAGTCCCGTCATCAAACAGGCACGGCTTGGAGTAGACAGGGAATTTTCCACAAACGCTTTGCGGAACAACATTCCCTGATAAGCTAACCGATCCAGGTTAGGAGTCGGTGCTAACCTGGAAATAGGATGTCCGTATGCACTGATTGTTTGATAGGAATGATCATCCGTCATGATATGGATAATGTTCAGTGGCTTTTGTTCACCCTTATTCTCTCCTGTACTACAGGCAGACAGCAAAATAGCAGGAGCCAGAAAGGCTCCGTTTTTCAGTCTGTGTCTCATCTGTCTTTTATTTATATGGATTTATTTAAATCAATTTCTTAGTTAATAATTTCCTCTGTTCCGGTGATCATGGTGTGGCCATTCCGTACGTTTCAGAGGGATATTCATGCCGTCTGTTCCTTCCAGCCAGTTATAAAGTTCATGATTGAGCTGCTGAATAATTTCCTGATGTTCCGGAGAAGCGATCAGGTTCATGGTTTCTCCCGGATCAGCCTGCAGATCAAAAAATTCATTCGTATCCCATATTCCATGATAGCGGATGTATTTATAACGGTCCGTACGGACACCATGCATCGTGGGGGTCTGAGGAAATTCATGTTCCCAGTAATATTCATAAAATATACATTCCCGCCAGTCTGTGGGTTGGCCTTTCAATAACGGGATATAAGAATATCCGACCATCTGAGGGGCTTTCTCCACTCCGATATAATCCAGGATAGTCGGAGCGATGTCTACATTCTGTACCATCTCTTCTATTACTTTTCCTCCTTCAAAAAGTCCCGGAGCACGTACCAGCATAGGAACTCTTACCGACTCTTCATAAAAATGCCGTTTATCGATCAATCCATGTTCTCCCCAGGCAAAACCATTATCTCCCATATAGATCACTAAGGTATTTTCATCCAATCCGGCTTCTTTCAGATAGTCTAATACAGAACCAATACTTTCATCTACCGAGCGTAATGTTTCGCAATAGTTACGCACCTGTATGTCCCAGGGCCTTCCATGGTAGGAGTAATCCACTCCATGCCAGCTTTCACGCTGATGTTTTACCCAATCAGGAGTCATATTCTCTCCGTAATAGTCTTTTCCGGCAGCTGCTTTTCCGGTAGCCGGATCGATCGACGGGAGTTTTTTCAAATCATATTTTGCGATCTCATACGAAGGGGGTATCACCAGGTCTTTATCCTGATAGATTCCTTTGTGCCGTTTAGCGGGTGAGAAGTTATCATGTACTCCTTTATGGGAAAGATAAACAAAAAATTGCTGATCATTCTCCACCTGTTGTTTCATAAAGTCAATCGCATGTTCGGTCAGTAAGTCTGTCACATACGTACTGTCTTCATATTGCACCCATGTACCATTCGTATTAATCCGTGGATTATAATATTCTCCCTGTCCCTTGAATCCCTCCCAATGGTGGAAACCAGGCTGGGGAGCTCCGGAGTCATTTCCCATGTGCCACTTACCAAAAAAAGGCGGTTCTATAACCGGCTTTCTGCATATATTCGGGAAAGAAAGTGAGCCCATCAGGCAACGGAGCAGTATTATCCACCACTGTATGGGCATGCGAATACATACCGGTTAGAATGGATGCCCGGCTGGGAGAAGATAAGGAAGTAGTTACAAACGCATTTTTGATATGGGCTCCTTCCCGGGCCATCCGGTCCATGTGAGGAGTTTCCAACCAGGGAACCGTATTCATAAATCCCATATAATCATAGCGGTGATCATCGGAAAGGATGAAAACCACATTTACGGGTTTCTTCTGCGCTGTGGTTTCGTTCTTAGCATTTACTTCTGCTTTTCCGGTAGTACTAAAACCGGATAATCCTACGGTTAAGAGTAGGGGATGTACATATTGTGCTTTCATAATGAGTGTTATTACTTTGCAAAGGTAATTGTCCTGCCACAGGAACAATTACCTTTTAGCATTTTTTATATTATTACCAACCCGGATTCTGAACTAATTCGGGATTTAAGTCTAATTCTGACTGCGGAATAGGCATCAGGACCATATGATCTTTCAGATTTTTAGCGAGGTCGGTTTTGTTACTTTCCGCCACACTTGCTTCATAGGCACTGTGTTCTCTCATCCGTTCTATCAATGTACCTGTCCGCACCAGGTCAAACCAGCGATGGCCTTCATGTGGAAACTCCAGCCGTCTTTCATGCAGGATCACTTTCCGGAATTCGTCCTGTGACATAGGAGCATAATTCCCGGAAGTATCTCCGAAAGCTCTTTCACGGATGCGGTTCAATTGGTTCAATGCTTTATCAGATTCTCCTATTTCGTTCAATGCTTCCGCATACATCAGGATAGCATCTGCATAACGGATGATATGCACATTCACATCACAAAGATCGGCTGATTCAATTCCATCTACCCAGAATTTTCCGGATAAAGGTATACTGGAGGTGAAAATTTCACCCGTTACGAAATGCTCATATTCTAATTTGAAGTTTACAGCCTTCCGGGTATCCCGGTCATCAAACTGGTCATATAATTCCTGGGTAGGTATATCTGCCTCATTCAAAGCCGAAATCCCCAGACTTTCCGGAATAGAATATTTGGGTCCGGCTAAAGACATCTCCCCGTTATTTTGATACGGAGGTCCTAACAGTTCCATATAGAATACAGCCTCAATCCCGGATTCAGT
The DNA here is from genome assembly GCA_021201865.1 of Tannerellaceae bacterium. Taxonomy (GTDB): domain Bacteria; phylum Bacteroidota; class Bacteroidia; order Bacteroidales; family Tannerellaceae; genus UBA4116. Next base: position 19,935 of record JAJQEE010000095.1, read on the forward strand.
TCCTTTCTTCCAGTTACTGCCATAGTCTGCATGTAATCCAAAGCCATGCGTTGCTTCATGTTCCACAATCTCAGCCAATACGTCTACGGCCTTTTGAAATTCCCCTTTCGTCAGATAGATTTTGCCCAATAATATTTTAGCTGCACCCTGATTCGCCCGTCCGGCATCGGATGCACTCTGTTCCGGACGGCGGGGCAGGTTATCCGCAGCGAAAGTAACATCTTCTATGATTTGCCTGTACACCTCCTCTACAGGAGTCCGGGGTCCCATCGCATCTTCGATCGATTCCATTTTAGTAATCAAAGGTACATCTCCAAAATAACGAACCAGATTAAAATAATATAATCCACGTAAGAAGCGAGCCTCTCCGAGGAATTGGGATCTTTTCGTTTCACTCATCGGAATATCCGGAATTTTATCTATCGCCGTATTCGCCCTGGAAATTCCTTCATACGATTTTTTCCACATATCTTTAATAAATGTGTTCTGTGAAGTATGTCTCAGATATTCCAGATCCTGCAAATTGGCATTCGGCATACCTAACCCGTTTTTCATATTGTCTGTAGGTAGTTCTCCTAACATATACATCAAACGGTTATAAAGCTCAGTTAACATGCTATAGGTTGCATCCACTGCCGCCTGCGCATCTTTCTCGTTGGTATAGAAATTACCTTCTACCAAGCGGTCTACCGGATTTTCATCGAGAAAAGAGCAGCTGGTATAACTACCTAAAAGTATAAACAAAGACTGTATATATAAAATTGATCTTTTCATTGCATTACGATTTAATAGTTATTTAATATCTAATTTAACCCCAAACATAAAGGTACGTGACTGAGGATAACCACCGAAATCTTCACCGGCAAGCAATGTGGATGCTCCCTGGTAGCTTACTTCCGGGTCATATCCTTTATATTTGGTCCAGGTCAGCAGGTTTTGTCCGGTGACATACACACGCAGGCCGGCAATATGTTTGAAATTCAGATGAGGGAAGCCATACGATAAAGACAGGGATTTCAATTTAAGAAAAGAACCGTCTTCTATAAAATAGTCACTAACTAAAATATTCCGGTTGGTACTGGCTTTCGGGTAGATATTGGACGGATTTTCCGGTGTCCAGCGGTTCAGCATATCTTTTGAAACATTTTGTCCTCCTGTGGGTGCTTCCAGCTCTAATCTATTATAATTCAGGATATCATTCCCGTAGGAGTATTGCAGAAATACATTCAATTCAAATCCTTTATAACCGAAAGTATTAGTAAATCCTCCGAAGAATTTTGGATTCGCATCTCCGATAATTTCCCGGTCATTGACAGCATCAACGACTCCATCTCCATTCAGGTCTTTATATCTTCTTAATCCTACGCCGATTGGAGATGGAGAAGCAGTCTGTGCTGCACATTCTGCCTCATTCTGGAAGATGCCATCAAAACGGTATCCATAAAAAATACCAACCGGTTGACCCACGATCAAACGGCGTAGGGACGCATCTGTTTTCAGGTGTCCGTCATCTTTACCCACATCTTTATAGGATTCTCCTCCTAATTCCAGGACTTTATTCCGGTTAAAGGAAATATTAAAGGAGGTGGTCCAGGAAAAGGGTCCGGAGAAATTATCACTTTCAACTAATAGTTCAACCCCCTTGTTTTCCACACTTCCCATGTTTTTTAACATTGTATCATAGCCGGAAGTGGTCGGGATAGCAACGTTGTAGAGT
>JAJQEE010000145.1 GCA_021201865.1 Tannerellaceae bacterium
ACCTGACATGGTTTTTGAATCCAAGGATACTATGTGCCGTCCCTGCGGGACTTAAGAGATAAAGATCGCCCTTTTCCAATCACCCTTCGCCAATCACCCTTTTCCAATCGCCCTTTTCCAATCACCCTTCGAAAAATCTTCCGAATATGACTGGGTGCTATCCGGGGTTATTGGCTAAGGTCGATCTGCGATTCACATGGAACCCTTTCTGGGGTAATTGACTAAGGAGAACCTCTGATGGTTTACAATTCGTAAGGTAGTTGGAGTTATAAATCAGTTTTTACATAGTCTCGCAGATGGGGATCGTACAAGAACCAACCGTTTTCGAGTAAGAAAAAAGGGAAAGCCGTCCCTTCTTTTGCGATCCCCGCCTGCGCGGGGAACAGGAGAGTTTGAGACCTGTCTCCTTTTATTGTCTTTCAAAACCGGACAGAACTTCTGTTTTATAAAAAATATAATTGTAACTTTGTGAGAACGAATTTAATTTATGAGAAAACAGACTAAGAGGCTTAATAGGTACGCATGAAAGGGGAGGTTGGATTCAGAGTGTTAGCCGGTGCAATATTTCTGGTGGTTTGTATTGTTTTTTTTCAGTACGGCTATCCCTATCATTTGTTTCTAAAAGAGCAGATCCGTCTGTTTTTGTTCACTCCCGGCTATTTTCTTTCCTACTTTACCAAACCGGCCGCCTTGTCCTGCCTGACCGGGGACTTTCTGACCCAGTTTAATTACCTGCGATGGGGAGGCCCTGTTGTGTTAGGGCTGGTCCTTTTGCTGGAATGGATCCTTTGTGTGGCTGTTCTCCGCAGATTTACGAAAGAATATTTTTCCTTAGTGGCTTTTTTCCCGGTTGTGATGGAATGGATCCTCCATTATCAGATCAACTATTCCCTGGCGGAGACTTTTTCGACGATCTTTGGGCTGCTCTTTTTCCTCTTTTACGTCCGGATCCGTTCTGGGAAGGGGAAAGCACTTACCGGCCTGGCAGGGATCCTCCCATTGTATTTCCTGACCGGAACAGGGATGTGGGTCTTTCTCTGGTTAATGCTGGCAGAAAGTATCTATCGCAAAGGTGGATGGATCTACCAGGGTGTTTGTGTTTTGTTTGCTGTTTTTATTCCGTTTGTATTCCGGCCTTTCTATTTACTGACTTATAAACAGGCATTCCTGTATCCTGCAACTAATTCCCTGGTGCTTGTGCCGGCTTTATTATTGGCTGTTTTGCTTGTCCTGTTGTTGAATAAACCGGTCCGGTTCCGGTTAACGACATTAGCCGGACGGGGAGTGGTGCTAACTGTTTTGCTTTGTTTCTTGGGATTGGGGACCTATGCGAAAGCCAATTTCACGAGGGAGAAATTACTGAGTTTAGATAGTGAAGCCTATTTTGGTAACTGGGAAAGGGTGTACCGGAAGGTGACCGCTTGTGATCTTCCCAATCCGGTGGCTACTTATTATGCGAATCTCGCGCTTTCCTACCGGGGCGAAATGGGGGAGAAGCTGATGGAATATTATCAACCGGCTTCCTATGGATTGTTCCTGAATGTAGGTCCGGAGTCCCCGGTACTGAATATCTTTTTCAGTAATGAGGCTTTCTTTCATGTGGGGGATATGAATATGGCCCAGCATTCAGCGATGTTAGGGATGACCTTCCTGCCTTCCGCCCGGAGTTCGCGGATGGCCAAACGGTTAGCGGAGATCAACCTGGTCAATGAAGATATTCCGGCTACGGAAAAGTATTTGCGTATGCTGGACAAAACCCTTTTCCACCGGAAATGGGCTGCCGCCACCCGGCAGATGTTATATGCGGACCCTATGGAGACGAACCTCTGGCTACAGGTGAAAAGGGAGCAGCGGTTCACTTCGGATTTGTTGAGAAAGGGGAATGACCATGAAACTTCCCTGAAAGCCTTGGTGGAACATCATCCGGGGAATAAGGTGGCCCTGAATTATCTGTTGTCCTGGTACCTTTTGAATAAGGATATTCAATCCTTTGGGGACACCTACGACCGGTATGGGAAAGATGCTTTTCCGTTTGCTCCCCGGATCTATGGCGAAGGACTATTGATCTGGCTGGCCGGGAAAAAGGTACCGGAGGAGGTCCTGAAAAGTTATAAGATCCCGACGCATGTGATCAGTGAGTTTGTGGAATATACCAAGGTCTATGAAGCAGCTAACGGACAGGGAGCCCCTTTGCAGGAGAAATATGGACGGTCTTATTGGTTTTATTATCATTTTGCACAGATGAGGAACGAATGAAAAATGGGTTTATACATATCATCATCGGATCTTTTGTATGGTTGGTATCCTGCATACAACCCACGGATGTAAAGATCTCCACAGAATGGCCACCGGTCTATCCGGAATATACGGATATTACGATCCCTCCCAACATAGCCCCGCTACATTTTATGTTGCGTAACCCGGCGGATGCGATAGAGGTGAAGATTAAAGGAAAATCCACAGATATGGTGGTAAAGGCAAATACACGGGTTCGCTTCTCTCCTAAAAAATGGCGTTCCTTCCTGCAGGCGGAAAAAGGGCAAACCGTGACTGTCCAGGTGACGGCACGGGTAGAGGGAAAG